>JBHLQZ010000263.1:0-3034 GCA_048883065.1 Candidatus Thorarchaeota archaeon
AGAACCTGCAACTATTCTAGTGACACAGATACTACCTGGACCTACACCAACTTTAACTCCATCTGCTCCAGCATCAATAAGATCTTTTGATCCTTCAGCAGTTGCAACATTTCCTGCAATTAATTCTACATCACCAAGTTTCTTTTTTATTTCTTTCATTGCATTTATTGCTAAATCAGAATGTCCATGAGCTATATCAAGAACAAGGGCATCACAATTTACATTAATTAGTTCCTCAGCTCTTTTAAGAAAATCACCTTTTACACCTATTGCAGCTCCAACAAGAAGACGTCCCTTAGCGTCTTTTGATGCATCTGGAAGAATTTTACTTTTTATGATATCTTTTGAAGTTATAAGGCCTTTTAGTTTTTTATGATCATCAACAAGAGGGAGTTTCTCAATTCGATTTTTTTGAAGCACTTTTTCAGCTTCTTCAATTGATATATTAGGATTTGCAGTAATCAAATCAGTTGACATTAATTCTGAGATTTTTGTAAAACCATTTTCTTCAAAAACCAAATCTCTAGTAGTAAGAATACCTACTAATTTTTCATCTTCTTCAGTAACTAAAATTCCGGAAATACCTTTCTCTTCCATCATATTTCGAGCATCGTCTAGAGTATGAGAAGGAGAAAGACAATAAGGGTGATCTATTCTAAACATCTCTGAACGTTTTACTTTTACTACTTCCTGAACTTGATCTTCAACAGACATAAAACGATGGATTATTCCAATTCCTCCTTGTTGAGCCATGACAATTGCCATCTGATTCTCACAAACTGTATCCATGTTTGAAGCAACTATAGGGATATTCAGTTTAATATTCCGTGAGAGATATGTAGAAGTGTCTATATCTTTTCTTGAGCTTACAGAAGACAATTTTGGAACTAATAGTACATCGTCAAACGTTATACCTTCTTTCATAATCTCAATCCAAAAAAACAAAACAATGTTGCTTAAAAGTCTTGTTTACGTTAAGAGAAATAATCATTATTTTTGCAATATATTGAAAAAAAAATAAGAATAGGATTTTTAAGGGTCTGAACTTTTAGTATCGTGATTCAATGAGATTGAATAAAATAATAGTTTTCATAATTTCAATATATTGTATTATGTTTCTTTTGTCATCAAATTGTTTGGCAAATGAAATCAGTCCAACAATAAATAGTTCAGTAAAAGGGAAATATTTTGTTGAGATAGAACAACTAAGTTATAGCACTTTATCTGAATTTAGTTTTCTTGTTGAGGACACTTGGAAATTTAGAGACAATAAAAAAGAAATCATTCAATTACAATATATTTCAAAGAATGTGCACACTTCTGGTCTCACTATTGATTGTTATGTAACATACACTTACACAGATTTATTCTGGAAGGAAAATGGTTCCTATGCAATAAAAACAGCAGAATTGAAAGCTGAATATGAAGGATCTTCTTGTGAAAGCTATACATTCAAGATTTCATTATTACACTTTAAAAAATATAAACAAATGATAGATTACGAAGAAGCAGTTATTACATTTAGAAATGGAACAACTTGTTTGTTAAAAAATTATATCCCAAAAGTAGAACCACATATGGAAGGATATGTTGAAACACAAATTTTTACAATGCACCACAAAAAACCTCCAGATTTTTCTAGATATCCATATATGATCCCTCCATCACTTCAAATAGGAGCAGAAGTAGATTATGGTTGTGTTAAAGGAAAGGTAACTGGATTTTCTGAAATATCTGTAGCTGGTTTTGATTATGAAGTAATTGAAGTATTTCAACCTTGGATTCAATTAGACTTGATGAATGTGTCTGAAACAACACGTTATTATGAAAAAGAAACTGGTTTAATCATGAAAGCTTACTCTTTCAATGAAACTATTGGAGAATTGCACGATATGAAACCAGAAGAAATCACAATTGTGCCATTTTCAAAGATAAATTATAGTTCTTTTAGCATTGTTGGAGTATTAATCATAGCTGTATATATTTTGAAGAGAAGAAACTAAGTTTCATCGGGATACTTATATTATTGATTTTTATTTTTTGATTATGACTATCCGAATTGTTACAGATAGTGCATCTGATATTGATTGGGATTTTGCAAAGAAAAACAATATTGAAGTTGTTTCGCTCTATGTTATGATTCATGATGAAACAATAGTTGAAGATGAGAATTTTGATAGAGATAGTTATTATAAATTATTTGAAGAAGAAAAAGCTTTCCTGCATATACCAAAACTTCATCTCTATTGTTTTGTTCCAAAAACTTCCCAACCTAATCCTGCAGATTTCTTGAAAGCTTATCAGAAACAAGTAGATGAAGGTGCATCAGAATTAATTGTAGTAAATGTTACAGCTGGACTTAGTGGAACAATTAATAGTGCAAATTTAGCAGCTAAGCAATTTGCTAGAAAAAACAAAGAAGTAAAAATTCACATAGTTGATGCCAAATCAGCTTCTTATCCAGAAGTGTTTCTGGTTCGTATGGCTCTAAATTTAATTAAAAAAAGATATGAGGGGGAGAAGATAGCTGAAATTCTTAGAGAACAAGCACTTAAGATAAAAACTATTATCCTCTTACCAACTCTAAGATATCTTTGGAAAGGAGGAAGACTAGGAACTTCTAAATTTCTACTTGGATCTTTTCTTAGAAAGAAACCTATCGTTACAATGAATCCAGAAGGAAACGTTGAAACTGCGGGTTCTGCAATAGATGTAGAAGAAGGATTAGTAGAATCTTTGAGACTGAATACTGAAGATTTTAGTAAAAATCCTAAAGCATTTACAATTGTATATGGTAGTAGAAAAGACTATGCTGAAAGAATGGCTGAAATCATTAAAGAAAAATATCCTAAAATGGAAATTGAAATCGCTCAAAGTTCAGGTTCAGTATTAAGTCACCTTGGACCAGAATCTATAGGATTAATTGGTGACTATACAGATGATCAATATTGGGAATAAAAAGAAGATAGAAAGATTATTTGTAAGGAATTCCTAATCTTTCACTTATACTTTCCAACATAAATTTAACCATGTC
>JBHLQZ010000264.1:0-3027 GCA_048883065.1 Candidatus Thorarchaeota archaeon
ATGATGGCAATAGCATCTAATGAAGTTTTGAAAACTTTTAAACCTGAAAAAATTATGTATATCAACCATCTAATGCAGATAACCCAGTATTGCGATTGTATGGGTCTAGGTATGGCTCCTATCGTTAATGACATAGGTGTTGTTGGTTCTAAGGATATTGTTGCTATTGAAACTGCTACTCTTGATTTGATTAAAAAAGAGGGATTGATTGAGAAAAACATTCCACCTTACTTCAAGCATGTCAACCTTAATCCTGATGAAGACCTTCATCCCTTCACTCGCGTTCATGGTCCCTACAAAGATCCCTATGAAACTGTTCGATTTGCTGAGAAGTTGAACATGGGTATTTCTAATTATGAACTTATTGAGATTTTATCTCCTGAGGAAACTATGAAAATGGAACCTCCAAAAAGAGAGTTTGAAGGCGAGCCAACCTTCTTCTAATCTATATTTTTTATTCTTTCTTTTTCTTTCCAAGCCAAGTTGCAATTAAATCGATAATTAATCCATACACAATTCCTGCACCGAATGTCATGAAACTCAATTGATAATCCATAAGAAGAACTGCTGTTGAGGTTACTAATCCAAATATAGTTCCGCGTATACTAACATTTAACCACTTTTTCCATTGTTCTCCCTTAATGATTATTATTCCTTCAGCTAAACCAATAAGCATACCTAAAATAACTCTCATTCCCCAAATTCCAAGTAAGTATATTATGTTTTCAAGATATGTTCCAGGAGTACGTTGCCCTACGCCGATTATACAAATTACTCCTAATATTGCTCCTATTAATGTTGCTATCCAAAAACGTTTGTAGTTTACCATTTTTCTCAAAATCACTTCTTCGTTACTGAATAAAAGTCCTATGAAAAGACAATAAAAATAAGTTTTGCAAGTCATATCGAACATTTTTTAAATCTAGTTACTGTTTCTGACACAGTGAAAATTATGAATCTGAAAGGTAGATCTCTTCTTTCTTTGAAGGATTTTTCAGCAGAAGAAATCCGTTATTTTCTTGAGCAATCTAAACGTTTGAAAGCTGATTTTAAAGCTTATAAGCGTGATAAACCTCTTGCAGGTTTGACCCTTGGAATGATTTTTCAAAAAAGATCAACTAGAACAAGAGTTTCTAGCGAAGTAGCAATGTATTTTCTAGGAGGACACGCCCTTTTCTTAGGAGCTTCTGACATTCAATTAGGAGCAGGTGAAACAATAAAGGATACTGCACGTGTTCTGTCTAGAATGGTCGACGGAGTGTTAGCAAGGGTTTTTGCACATGAAGATGTTGAAGAACTAGCTAAACATTCTACTATACCTATTATTAATGCACTCTCAGATAAATATCACCCACTCCAAATCCTTGCTGATTTATTAACAATTGAAGAGCATAAAAGTAGATTAGCTGGATTAAAATTGGCTTGGGTTGGCGATGGAAACAATGTTTGCAATTCGTTACTGATTGGTTGCGCCAAAATGGGAATACACATGAGTGTTGCTACTCCTAAAGGTTATGAACCACCAAGTGATGTTCTTGCTTTGTCAAAGGAATTTGCAGAGGACACAAATGCCAAAATTATAATTACAAATGATGCAGTTGCAGCTGTAACAGATGCAGACATAGTAGTAACTGATACTTTTGTTTCCATGGGAGAAGAGGAGGATGCTCAAAAGAAGTTAACAGCATTCAAAGATTATGTAGTAACAGAAGAACTTTGTTCCAATGCAAAAACAGATTATATATTCTTGCACTGCTTACCATATAAACATAAGGAAGCAACAGAAGAAGTGTTTGAAAGTGAACACTCAGTTGTCTTTGATGAAGCTGAAAATCGTCTTCATACAGTCATGGCTGTTTTGAAAGCTTTCATGACTGATTAGTTGGTGACAACTATTATTTTTTCTTTTTCTAGTGTTGAACGCTCTTTTTCAAATTGCTTTTTAGTTTCTTCTTTTGCTTGTAATATTTGATCTCCAATTTTTACAGAAATCATTCTTTTTAGTTTTGGAAATAAGTTTGTAAGTGAGGTTAGGATGACAAACATATTTGGTTTGATTAAATCTCTTTTCGGTTTAATTATTAATTTAGCAATCTGTTTAGCTAATTTATTGACGTTATACACTTTAAAAGAACCAGAACCAACATTTGCTATTTTGTGAAAATTCGTATCATAGGGACCAGGTAACACAGTAGATACAGCAATCCCGTAATTCTTCGCTTCTGCTCTGAGAGAATCACTGAAAGTTTTTACAGCTGATTTTGTTGCATTGTATACTGCAAAAGGATAAGGAATAATTAAAGCTAGTGTTGATGAAAGGTTAATTATATGTCCTCCACCTTGTTCCTTCATTATAGGTAAGATCAGTTGTGTCATCTTTACTAGTGCTAAGAAATTTGTTTCAATCAACTCGTCTATCTCTTCTTCTGGTTGTTCTATGAATAAACTAACTTTCCCCAACCCAGCATTATTTACTAGAACATCTACTCTACCAAATGCTTTTATTGTTAGATCAAGTATTCTTAGTCTATCTTCTCTATTTCTTACGTCTGCCACTATAGGTAAAACCTTGATCTTCAATTTCTTCAGCTGATATGCTACTTGTTTAATTTTCTTTTGTCTTCTTGCTACTATAACTAGATTAGGTTTCATAGATGCCAAAGCTATTGCTAGTTCTTTTCCTATTCCAGAAGAAGCTCCTGTTATTATTATAGTAGAATCTTCAAGATTCCTCTTTCTCTTTCTTAAAGTAGCGTTATTCATAGAAATCATAGATTCATCTAAAATAGGGTATAAAAGAACCACAATTATTATTATTTAATACTCTTGAGTTAAATTATGGTTAAGAAAATCTTTACAGACGATGATGGACAGCTTGATGTTCTTTCAGGTTTAACTGTTGGTGTAGTTGGTTATGGTAATCAAGGGAGAGCTCAAGCATTAAACATGAGAGATTCTGGACTTAAGATTATTATTGGAAACAAAAAGGATGAATACAAGAAAATTGCTGAAAATGATGGCTTTGAT
>JBHLQZ010000265.1:0-3025 GCA_048883065.1 Candidatus Thorarchaeota archaeon
ACTAGAATAAAAATCGCTTACGGACAACTGTAATGATACTCTTTCAAAATCAATTTATTGTCATTTTCATATATTGTAATATTTCTTTTTATTTGGCATCGTTTAAAATCACATGGTATTTCTGTTGAGAGCACCCCTTTTTCAATCAATGAAGCATACTCAGATTTTAACGCATTCTCCAGAGAGACGGTATTGGGCAGAAGCACAACATTGAACTGTTTACAAGGTGAGGGACTGTCATATACGATGTATGTTACATCATTGTTAGTCAGAACACAGTTGTACCTCGATGTTCCATGACAATCATATTCGGTTATTCCGCCCACACAATCGGAGTATGAAATCTCTAATTCATCGTTAATGCTTGATAAATATTCGTCATTGAAAAAAGAAAACATCTTGTCATCAAAATCCAAATTCTTGTGGATGCTGCATTCTTCTTCAGAAGCATTATTTTGTATATGGGCAATAGCAACACTATGTCCATATGCCTCTGTATTGTTAGACGGACACACACTTTCAGGGATATACGAGCTTATCAAAGAACAATAATTAGAAATTTCTATATTTTCCGGACAATTATAAGGTCCTCCTATGACTGAAGTCCCATCTGGGCAAACCCATGTGAGTGGAACAGACTTGAAAAAAGGCCATAAACCATTATCAGCAGCAATTATAAGATAAACTACAATTAAAATCGCTGCTAAAATCAGGATAACTATAATTAATGATGTAATGTATTCCTTTTTCTTCTTGGTTCTCTTTTTCTTCATTTTAGATCTTTTGTTAGACAATGCTGTTACAGTCCAAGCAAGCATATCAGTCCAGCTCATACTAAAATATAGAAAAATCAAGATTTAAGGGTTATTCTTAATTGATATTGAATTTAAATTAAGGGATTAACCTATTTTTAATAAGCTCTGTGGGGGTACAAATTCACTCTCACAAAAAAGTAAAGGAAATTTTTAATACTTCTAACAACATAATATTATTAGAGACTATGGAATGTTTGAATAAGTATCTTTGTTTAATAGAAATTTCCATAGTCAAAAATACAATCTTTACAACATGTTGCTAATTTGGGATGATTCCGATCCTGTTCTTCTTGTGGATGACCATAATCTATATTTAATCACTATCAATGTGTTGAGAAAGGATTGAACTGCAAACCCAAAGAGGCGTTCCATACCGTTAATTCTGGCAGGTTTTTCAATCCCTCAAAAAATTCTGAAAACTTTTTTTATTTTAAGGTTTCTTTAACATTATTTTTAATGTTTTAAGTGCTTTATACCAGACTATTATTCCAAAAGAGCTATTCATAATAGATATTACCTCTACTATTTCTGGTCTGTTAATGAACTTTTCTACATTTTTTAAGGTTTTTTCAAAGTCTTTTGTTCTCATTCCCCATGGGAATATTTTGTATTCTATCTTGTATCTATTTCTCATACATAAAATATAGAAAAATCAGGATTTAAGGATTATTTTTCTCCAAAATCGTAGCTATTTGTGAGAATTGTTTTTTAATAAATCACATATTTATCGTAACACTTCTTTTTAAACCATATTGTGGCATAGAATTCCACACTTCTTCTTTCAGTTAGATTCACCTCAGTTACTATAGAACCGCCTTTTCCATCAGATGAAATCTTGGTTGAACTAAATATCACGTCATCATTTAAAGGGCTAAATGTTCTTTCTATTACATTCATTCCAAAAGATTCTAACATTTTACGAGAAGATTTTATTGTAAAATTAAACACTTGTTCTGTTTTGTTTTCAATGCCAATAGGACCAATTATAAGAGCAGCTCCAGGAGGTTCAACCCAGAATTGGATATCTTCTAAAACATAGTGGTCTCTCCACTCAATTTCACATTCGGTGAGGTTTATAGTAAAATTATAACAAGCTGAAGGAATATTTGGAATATTATCTAAAAGGCAAGAAGAGTAGTTGCCCATGTTACCGTTTTCATCACATAATATTGGAAGCGTGAAGTTCCTCTCACCCTTTGCTCTTACATCAAACACGGATACAACAGTTTTTTCAGTTACATCTTTCTCCAATCCTTTTATATCATAAACAATGCTATACCACTTAGTTTCTAGATATCTTGTAATATCATTTTTTTTATCAAAGAATTTTGTTTCTATTGTTGTTATATTTGTTATATTTTCTATGTCTTTTACATATTCTTTTGTAGAGTTTACACATTTCTCTTGATAAGTTAAAAGCTTTAAAGTTTCGTTTTCAGGGGGCTGGTTTGTTGTTTTTTCAGGCTCTGTCTTATTTGGTATAACAACAGGAGTGTCTGTGATAACCTCAGAAGGTTTATTCATGTAAAAGAACAAGAAAGTGACATTTATTGCTATAAATATTAATATGATCATAAATATCACTTTTGCCATAATTATATTTTGTTCTGGGTTATAAAATTTAGATTTGTTGAGTCTATCCATTTAAATTATTTACTATCCAAGATTTTCTTATGGAGAGACAAGATATCTACAAGATGTTTGGCTTAATATTAGCTATATTATTTATCATAATATTAGGATCTTATATAACCAATCCTACAGGCCATGCTGTTTTAGAATGTGCAGAATTTAAAGAACCTTATATCACTTTAGAGCCTTACAAAGAATATGGTAATGAAATAAACTGGGGATACGTTTATCTAAAGATCTTAGAAAAGGTTAATATTAACATACCGACAAACAGGCCTGCATACATTTCCTATGAGTTGTGTGGTCCTTGTAAATATAATATAACTTTTTTATCAACCCTACCAACCAATTTCTTTGTTTTCGATGAATATAACAAAGAGAGGTACTTTGACAGAAAATCTGCTTTTCCGTTAGTAAGTGAAGCAAGCAGTGAAAACAAAACCTTTCATTTTCAATTAGGAGAAAAAGGAAAATATTATTTTGTTTTTGATAGAAGTTCTCAAGGAAGAAACACCAATGATCCTGCAACTGGAAGATTAATAATCTATGAACTAAAGGGTTTTAATCGAACAACAGTA
>JBHLQZ010000266.1:0-3016 GCA_048883065.1 Candidatus Thorarchaeota archaeon
TATCTGGATTTTTCTCCAGATTTTCAGCTAGACTATATATTTTCATAGAAAGCTCAGCATCACCGAATACGTAATGGATATAGAAAGCAAGATCTCTAGTACCTGAAAATTTATCAATTTCTTCACTTGAACAAACGTGTTTTTGTATAGTCTTAGGATCAAGTTTTATTATACACTCATACAATTCCTCTAAAGTAGAACAAGAACAAGTGACTTCATTTGTACTTGAAGATATGAAGTGGAACCTTACATTAGGTCCTTCTTCTCCTTTTGCCATCTTTGCTAGTACTTTGAGTTTTGTAACATCCAAAATTTTCTACCTCAAATGTATAGATTATTTCAACATCATTGGTGCTAACTGTTCTAGGAGTCTTCTTATATTATGCTCTAACAGACCTCTATTTTCTTCCTTAGTAGTAATTATTACAGCATAATATTCTTCACCAATTGGTCTTAAATAAACGAAGTGATCCTTTTCTTCAATTGTAACACTCTGTAAAGTATATTCGTTCATTAATTGTTGTAAGGACTCTTTTGCAAGAGATAACATTTTTTCACTTAGCCATTGTATAACTAAACGTTCGAATTTTTGTGATGATTCTGCTAAGAGTAAGGCATCTTTAGCATATATTATTGAACATCCTAAAATTCCTTCAGTATTTGCTTCAAATTCATGAAGTATATCTTCAATTTGTTGTCCAGATAGGCTCATATATCCCACCAATTCTCTACGCTATGTTTTGAAACTTATACTATATCAATTTTGTCGTTTCTATTGAAGAAATAAAATTATATTATTTTGTTAACAAAATATAGTATCCTACTAAGATGTGGTGTCATTTCATTCAATTCTAGAGAGGATAAACTAAAAAAAATTGCTCTTGCAGCAATTTGGGTAGAACCATAAGTCAACGTCCAAATTTCTTGGTTTTCTACTTGGGTTTTGTTTATTTGTTTTGTTTCCTGAGTTAATTCTGTATCAATAATGCTTTTATCCTTTAAAATTTCTTGAATTAAAGGGAATATCTCATCAATTTTTTTTCTACTAAATACAAAAGATGTTAATTGATCTTTTTTCACAATAACAAACAATCCAGCAATTAGATATTTGTAACCTAAAAAGAAACTGCTAAGAGATTTCTTAATGCTATTTAATCTATTTTCAGTCAGAACTTCCTCATTCATTATTTTCTCTATATAAAATTCCTCAATTTTTACTTCAGGAATTGAGATTAGTGGAATTTCAGCTTGAGTTTCATTATCTATTTTCTGTTCTTTAATCCCTTTTTTTCTTATTTCAGCAACTAGATCTAAAGGAATAGCTCTTTCTTTAATGTCAAGAAGTGAGTCAATCGAATCTAATGACAGTGTTTCAGTAAGCAGACTGTAACGTAATTTAATACCTTTGAGGAAATCTTCTTCTTCATTTTGAGGAAAACTGCTTTTTGTTATTGCTACTATTAATTTTCCATCATCGAGTGGTTCAAACAAAAATCTACTCAATCCAAAATCTATTGATTTAACTTCTTCTTGACCTACAGAAAATGTATAACTATGTAATGCTGATATAAAACCAAAGACGAGTATGTCATCTATATCTAACAAATCTGCATACTTTTCGTTATGTACACTCACACCTTCATCGATAATGTGTAAAGAGAAAAGATGTTCTTTATATTGCGATAGTTTGGAACTCATCTTTAAATATTATATTTCTATAGGATTTTTTACTGTTTTCGTATTCCACTTTTAAAAAAAATCAGAAAGTTTTGATTGAGAATAAAACGCAAAACCAATGGATTCAAGGTTAGACTGTATATGTTCCTGAGAAGAACAAAACAAAAAGACATTTCTTCTCCAGATTTCATTAAGAACTTCATCATCTGAAAAATGTTGTTTTTTTCTCCAGTTTTTCTTACGATTTAAGTATATTCCATAATCTTTAGATAACACAAGATATCCAACAAAAAGGTAATTCTCTAAAAGACTTTTTTTTGTTTTTCTTTCTAGTTCTCTATTAACAAGTAATTTAAGATAATCTTCTAATTGTTCTAAAGATTTATCCTCTATACTAGGAGTTATTTTTTCATAATGTTTCACTTCAAAAACTAAATAGTAGGTCTTGTTATTGTATGATCTTTTTGCCAAAATATCTACTCTTCTGTTTTCTATTATCCTCTCTTCCCAAACCATGAAACTATTTTTTTCAAGAAAACTAGCTATACTTTTTTGAGCTTCTTGCCAATTCTGTTTGAACTTATCATCCTTAAATTGCATTTTATTCACAGAAATCTAATTAAACTGAATTTTCCCATTCTTCAAATTTTGCAGCTGATTTATAATCTTTGTTTTTCATTGCAATTTCCTTTGCTTTATGATAACATTCTTTAGCATCACTCTTTAGTTTGAGTTCTTCATAGAGAATTCCTAAATTAGCCCATGAAATTGCTTTCTTTGGTTCGATTTCTATTGCTGTTTGATATGCTTCAATTGCTTCATCATATCTCTTAAGTTCTTTTAGAACATTTCCCAGATTATTTAGTGCAGCATGATCTTTAGGATTTAAATCCAAAACTTTTCTATAAGTTTCTTCAGCTTTCTTGAATAAAGCTAATTCTTGATATGCTAAAGCTAAATTGAATTGTATCTTTGGATCTTCTGCATCAAAGGAAACCACTTTTCTAAATGCTTCGCTTGCACCAAGATAGTCTTTAGCTCTCATTAAAAGATCGCCTATTTTATTCCAAAGTTCAGCTTCATCCCAAGGCAAATATGAAGAAACCATCTTCAGTATCTTCACTAGTCTTTTATCATCATGCAAAACTGTTAAAATTGAAGTAATTTTCTGGAGATATTTTTGGACCGATTTTCCAGAAACAAGCAAATCTTCGTATATAGTAATTGCTTCATCAAATCTACCCATTCTTTCATAAACCAAGGCTAAATGTTCTAGTATTTGTGCATCTTCAGGGAATTTTGATACACCAATTTGAAGAATTTCTAAAGCATTTTCAAA
>JBHLQZ010000267.1:0-2988 GCA_048883065.1 Candidatus Thorarchaeota archaeon
ATTGCTTCTAGAAAAAGAGATTTTCCTGTACCATACTGGCTTAGTAAATTTAGGAGTAAAAATTTTAGAAAACTCATAATCAACAACCTAATTTATAATAAGTACATTCAACAAGTTGGAAAAAAATACGAGATACTAAAACCGGTAATCAAAGATGAGATCAGTAACAAAATTATTGATTGTATAATCAAAAATCATGAACCAGATATCAAATTAAAATTGATCTTAATGCTCTCTTGTTTAAGAACTGTAAATTGGAAATTATTACCACATATAATAAACTGCAAAGATGATGTAATAAAAGAACGAATTGAAGAATTTCAAGAGATGATGGTTAAGGATAAAGTAGGATTTTATGTAGCAATGCAAGTTCCAAAAACAACCTATAGAGTTGGTGGGAGCATTACATACCGATTTTAAAGAAATTGCAAGTTCTTTACTTTTTCATTTGTAAAAAACTATTTTTGTAAAACAACTAACTATATTTATTCAATTGAGACTGTTTTTCATCCATAATATGTAGGAGTTCAACTTGGAGAAGTATTGTATTAATTGTGGTGAAACAATTCCAAATAGAAGTAGGAAGTGTCCAAAATGTGGAGTAAATTTACGAAAAGCAAATAAAACTGCTGAATTTATTTATGACAAATCATATCCTCAAGAAGAACCTAGTCAAGAATATAAAATCACTACTGCATTTCAAAACAAGAATTTTCTCCAAAAAAAGAACATATTCATGATTTTCCCTTTCTTTCTAATTCCAGGTATAGGATTTATGTATGCGGGTAAAATGAAAAAAGGAATTAAATTCTTGTTAATTTTTCTAATGATTGTTTTTATTGATGTATTTACCAAAGTAGTTTTGCAAAATTATTTTCTAGTTTTTGCTGTCATTCCCGCATATCTTACAGTAATTATATGGGGAATTGTTGGAACAGTTAAAGAATTAAAAACCTATAATCAGAACATAGAAAAAGTTATGGTAAAACAATATCAAATGAATATACAGAAATAATTTAAATTTTAAAAAGTTCTATAGCTTCTTAACTAAGTTTTGAGATTTATTCGACGCATTGAAATTTCTTATAAGTGTTCAAGTGATTTGCTTATAAAATTGTTTAATTGGTTGAATAATGAGAATAAATAAAGTCAAAATTATCTTGTGTCTTTGGTCTTTAATTTTAGTCTGTTTTAGTTTTAAATCAATATCGGTAAATCCTATCGCTGTTGATACGGGAGAAATCAACCAAATCGATTTGAATTCTTACAGTTTTGATAATTTTTCACACTTCTTAGAAATTTATGAATCAGTTAGTCCAACTGAAAAAGCAACAGTTTTAGATGAATATTTATCTTGGCAAGAAACAGCTGGAGGAGGTTTTCCAGCAATTCAGAACAATACTCATGTTGTTTTCATATATTATAATCCTTCTCTTTCACTTGATCTCTGTGGGATAACTGGAGATTTTACAGCTTACAACATAAAAAATATGACACAATTAGAAATAGGTGTTTCTTTCTTTTATTACGAATATTCATTTGAGCCTACTAGTAGAATCAATTATTTCTTTGTGGTTGACGATGAATGGATACTCGATGATAGAAATCCTCATACTTCTCCTGCTGATTTTGATTGGCCTGCTTCAGAGTTAGCAATGCCAGAATTTGTCCAACCTGAAGAGATAGTCTATAGAGATAACATTACACATGGACAACTTCAAACACTAGAATATCCATGGGAGAATCCAAGAGTTAAGGTTTATATTCCTCCCTATTATGAAACTGAAAGGTCCTATCCTGTGATTTATACAGGCGATGGTTCCAGTTACACTGATCTAATGTATATGGTAAATATTCTAGATAATTTAATAGCTGATAAAAGAATATCCCCAGTGATAATTGTCTTCATCGATCCAATAGATTTCGTACCAGGAGAACCTTATGATTATCTTGTTAGAATGGATTGGTATAACTGCAATCCTGATTATCTAGAATACTTAGATGGATTAGTGGATCATATTGATGCAACTTATTCAACCAATACTTCAGCTTATGCAAGATGTCACTTAGGTTTTTCAATTAGCGGATTAGTTTCTACATATGTAGCTTTAGAGAGACCAAATCTTTTCAAATTGTTTGCATCTCAATCAGGTTCATTTAGCATAGGACAATCATCCTACCAGATAAAAACAAAATATACACAAGCTTCTGGAAGCTTAGATTTCAAAGCTTGGTTCTCAATCGGAACTTATGAAAATAATAATAATTTTGGAACACCAATGGTAGAGGATACAGAAGAAATGGCTGATATCTGTGAGAATAAGGGGTGGACAACTGAAATAATTTATAATGTTGGAGAATGTCATATTTATGGTCAATGGAGACATTGTTTAGATGACATGCTAGAATTCTTTTTCCCTTACGAAGAGTACATAAATACTGAAAAAACAGAGATTAAATTATTGTTTTTAATCTTTCCAGTTACATTGTTATTTTATGTTAAATTAAAAATGAATAAGAGAGAAATCTAAAAATATCAGATCCACTTAAGTTTTTATATCGAAAAATTAAAAGTTAGTAGTATGACTCAAACAGAATTAATTGCATTTTGTGGTATAAACTGCTTAGAGTGTCCCGCATATATTGCTAAAAGAACAGATGATATGGAACTCAGAGAAAAGACTGCTAGAGAATGGTCAGGACCAGAAGAACCCATAAAACCTGAAGATATCAATTGTGATGGTTGTCTGATACTAGATAAAGAACTATTCAAATATTGTAACAGCTGCCAAGTAAGAATTTGTGGATTAGAGAAAGAAGTTCAAAATTGTGCACATTGTGATGATTATTCTTGCGAAAAGCTTGAAGGATTATGGAATATGTTCAAAATGATTGAACCTAAAGAAAGACTTCAAGGCATAAGAAGAAATCGAAAATAAAACAAAAAAAAGAAAAGGAATTTCTACTGTTCTCAACTTCTTTCTAAGC
>JBHLQZ010000268.1:0-2986 GCA_048883065.1 Candidatus Thorarchaeota archaeon
ACCAATTGCCTTTTTCCTTGAAAATAATCTGTTAATTTTCACAGAATCTCCAATTTTAAGATTTCTATCTTCAGCTAATAAACTTAAACCTATCTTTGCACTTTTAATTTCTTCTCTGAAATATTTACCTCTTATCATTTCATAAATAGGTCCTAGAGTGGCTGTAATTATTTCTAAAGAAGCTTTTATTTCTGACATTAATATTGGAGGTTTAGTATAAATAACATTCATTACTAGTTTTTCATTTGCTAAACCTAAGAATTTTGAGAGATTAATGAGTTCTCTTTCCAATTTTGATTTTTTCTCTGTTGTTTTTTCTGACTTACTGATTTTTAATAGAGAATTCATAGCGTTTATAGCGTCAATATAACTAGTCTCCTCAATTACATATCCAGTTTTTTTGTCGGGAGTAGGATATTGACCTAGAACTGAATTAACATCTTCTACATACTCTACTTCCTTAATGAGATCTTTTATTGCATTAAAACCTTTAACTATCTTGTTCAAAATTAGAATATTTTCCTTATCATTTTTTGATAATTCATCTGTAGTAAGAAGAAGTTTATCTAGATGATTTGCAATCTTATCATACTCAAATGGAGATAGTTTTTCATCTTCTAACACAGATTCTATCTCCCATCCATAGTTTATTGCTTCCAATACCGCCTCTTCTAACTCTAAAAGAACTTCAGACTCATTTAAAGGCAACACTATGTTTCTCTCTACAAAAGTTCTAGTGATTCTATTTACTTCTTCCAGTTTTTCCAACCGTTCTTCAAGAACTTCACTGGGAGTGTAATCTTTATTCATTTAGCTCTCCTATACTTCTTCCAACATCAGAAATGGTAATGATTTCTTTAAAACCTTTGCATTTAAGGTCTTTAGGAGCAAAAAGATGAAGCAAGGAGAGGAAGAAAAATATAAATTTATTTTGAATAACATTCAATTATAGAATCATATAGCAAATTTGCATATTCGATTACTTCTTGTTTTTCTGTATATTCATTTGTAACATGTAACTGGTCAAATTTACCTGGACCCATGATGATAAAAGGTGTATTATATTCTGGAATTAACATTGCTCCATCAGTCCCATAATTAACTCCAATTAGATCATCCTTACCAAAACCTTTTGCTTTTTCTCTTAATTTTTCAAAGAAGCTTGTTTTTTCTTTTAACTCCAATGCAGGTATTTCGTGTATGATTTCTATTTCAGCTTTTGCTTCTTCTTTGCTATTAAAATCTTTGATTATCTCATTAATTCTCTCTTTAGTTTTTTCTCTTAAATCATCTTGTACTAGTCTAAAATCACACCGAAATTCGCAATATTCAGGAACAACATTGATGAGTGTTCCACCTTTAATTTCACCTATGTTCAAAGTAGATTTTCCAAGTATACCGTGTTCGAAATCAGAAACTGCATTTTTCATTCTAGGTATTAATTTTGAAGCAGCTTCAATAGAGTTAATCCCTAAATGTGGTGTTGAACCATGAGCAGATTTTCCTCGAACCTTTACATTAATCCACAAAGTACCTTTTTCAGCTACTGCTACAAGTAATTCCGTTGGTTCTCCTATTACAACAAATTCACAGTCTTTCATTATCCCCTTTTCTTTAGCGAAGAATGCACCATCCATCCCTATTTCTTCATCTGATGTTCCTAAAAACATAATTTTCCTATTTAATTTGACTTTATTTTCTTTTAATTTAAGAAGTATTGCAACAAAAGCAGCGACTGCACCTTTCATATCAGTGGATCCTCTTCCATATATCTTTCCTTGATCTTCTATTGCCTCAAATGGAGGAAACTTCCACTTCTCTTCATCTCCAGCTGGTACTGTATCTAAATGTCCAGTTATAATTATGCTTTTCTCATTCTCACCATATTCAGCAATAATGTTTGCTTTACCTTCTTCATATTCTTGCACTTCATAATCTATTCCATTTTTGATAAAGATTTTTTCCAAATATCTAACTGCACTGATAGTTTTTCCAGGTGGATTTTCTGTCTTAATTTTAATCAAATCTTTTAACAAAGGAATAACGTCTTTTTCTGAGATAATCATCATAATCATCGATTATTCAGAACTACTTTATATTAACTTTTCACTTTTTAAGAACGAAAAATATTATAAGAGAAATTCTGCTAAACCGTTTGAATTATAGCGTTGTTTTTATCAGTTACTAATTGCAGATAATTTTTCGGTCTATAGAAAATGTATGTTAGAATTCCTATAGCTATTAGTATAGCAGCTACGTAGAAAGTAACAACATATGCATAAGCATCTGAAGAGCCAGTAGCTATTATTATTTCAGCGAAAGGTTTTGCAAGAAATCCCGCGATTAAACCTAATATGCTTAACCAAAAAACACCAACAATATACATAAGATTCTTGTTTACTTCTAACCGTGTTAAATGACGAATTATCAGATAAAGCCAAGTACCAATCAAAAATATGCCCAAAATCACATAAATTAGAATGATAGTAATATTTGATGCAACAATTGAATCTGCAATAGGTCCTGTTAAAACAGTACCTCCAAGTCCCCATGATAAATAGAATACGGCGTTGTAGTAACCCATCATTTTACCTCTAGTCTCAAGTGGAACTACTCTATTCACCATTGAATAAGCAGTAGTTTGTATCCATACTCTGGAAAATCCCTTTAGAGACATATAGATAAAAAATATGATTATATGTGGCGCAAATGGTAAAGCAATAGTTCCAACAAATGCACAAATAAAACCAACCAAAAGCATTTTTCCATCACCAAAACGAGACACTAAAAAGCCTATTACTAAACCTGCAATTATCATTGAAATACTACTAGTATTTCGTAATTGTGCTACAATAACATCAGAAGCAGCAAAAGTTTCTGGGAGTCGTATATGTATCTGAATTAACTGGTTAATACTGTTTCCACCTATGTTTACAATAGCTAATATAATCAATAACCAAATAAACAAATGCCAAGGCCATTTCTG
>JBHLQZ010000269.1:0-2975 GCA_048883065.1 Candidatus Thorarchaeota archaeon
GTAAGGGGCAGTTCAAGATTGAAATCACATCGACTTCAACAATCTCATTTAACTTCAAGAAAGATGAGAAAGATAGAAACGGTGATGCTATTGATAACTTAGCAGATGATTTGTGGTGAGATGATTTAGTATGTCGTTCCTACTTAGTCTTTTCAGAAGCAGAACAAAAAACGCAGATATAACTATCTGTGGTTTGGATGATGCTGGAAAAACCACTATTCTTAGATTCCTAGAAACCGGTTACTTTAATGAAACAACACCAACAATGGGAGTAAATCGTGAAACACTTCACTTACCTGGATTACAGATCAATGTCTTTGACTTAGCTGGACAAGAAGATTTTCGAAACATGTGGCATTCAGTTAATGAGAAATCTGATGGAATTGTTTTTGTAGTTGATCGTTCAAATGCTATGAGATTCAATGAAGCGAAATACGTTTTCAAGCAAACAACAAATGCACAGTTAGATAATGATGTTATAGTGCTTATCATCCTTAACAAAAGTGATTTGCCTGATTTAATAGATAAATCTCAATTCATCACTGAGTTTGATTTACAAATTCTTCCATTCAAATGGGCAATTTTTGAAACTTCAGCTAAAACAGGAGAAGGAATATTTGATGCTTTCAAATGGTTTGTTGATGAGTTTATAGGGGGATAAAGATGGCACTTGAAACAGCAACATATTTTATTCTTATCTCTTCAGGGATAAACTTAGGATTTAGTGCTATTTTAGTTGTCTTCTTGATATTCAACTTCATTCGTAAAAAAACCATTGGAACTGCAATGCTATTATCTGCTTATACATTATTTTCACTTACATCTGCTGCAAGTATAATTTACCGTTTACTTTACATTGTTCAAGGAGGAGATAGTGTAATTATCGAACAATTTGCTTCTTTAGGTCCATTACTTCTACTTCCTGCTTTTGCTTATCTCTATGTCTTCGCATGCCGTCACATTCTCAAGGATTCTGAGATTATGCGTACTTACATTTTTGCATTAATAGTAGGTTTCTATGGTTTAGCGACAGCATTAGTGGCTTATGATAATTTCAATATACCAAATCACCTTAATCGAGTCTTTACAACAAAAATCTTTGTTACAAATTCTATTTACACAATTTCTTATATACACTTCATTCAAATTTTTCAAATTGTAGTCTCAATTTATGTGACAGGAAGAATAGGATGGAGAGCTTTACGACTTGCAAGAAAATCTGATCAACCTGTAAGAAAACGAGGTTTACAAACAATTGGTATAGGAGTATTACTTTATCTAGCAGGTGGTATGTTATCAGCTTTTGACAGTTCACTTTCTGGTATTCCAGCTTTAATGATTTCAGTAGCAGTATTAAGAGCATTCGCTTTTGCAGCAGCATACATAGGAATGTATCTGGGATGGGTCATGCCTAATTGGTATAGAAAGATGATTCGAAAACGAAGCTGGTTTGAGATCCAATATAAAGCTTTGGCAAAAGGTGCTGAAAATGTCTAATGGATTCATTGAAGTTAGAGTTTTAGATAATTTCTATCAAACTTCTTCCTTCTATCCTATGCCAGTGATACTAGTAACTACAATTTCAGAGAGTGGGAAAACAAATATAGGACCTTACTCTCTCTGTTTTCCTTTTGGAATAGCAGAACAGCATGCAATGATGTTAATTTCAAGAAGTAATAGTAATACTGCAGAGAATATACGTCGAACAAAAAAAGCTATGTTAAATTTCATTCCTTATAATAAGAAGCTTCTAAAAAATGCAGTAAGGTTAGGATTTCCAGGTCAATCAGCTGAAGAAAAACTTGATGACAGTATTTTCACACTTATTCCTTCCTCCCAAAATGAAATAAATGGACCAGTACCTGAAATAATCTCAGAAGCTGTTCAAGTCTTTGAATGCACTTGGGATGATAGTGACGAGGTTTTTTATTATAATGGAACAGAAGATGAAAGTCATTTCCTATTAAGAATTAATAGAATAATCATGAAGAAAGACTGGTACAATGCTTTGGTTGAAGGGAATGGAAAGTTTCCGAGTTTACCAATAGATTATGGATATCGTGATAGTCAATTCTTTTGGTTTAGTGAACACAGTAGGCCTTACAAAGAACCTTTACCTAAAGGGAAAGGTACAGATTTAGGTACTGTAAGATATATTGCTAATCGTATTGATCCAGAAGTTAAATGGCCTGATGAATCTTGTGAAAAGGTTGTAGCAATTCCTAGAGTTTTTCTAAAGAAGGCTCTAACTATGATTATAGCGGAAGCAAAAAAAAGAGGAGTTACTACTATAACACCTGAAATATTAGATGATATTAGAGATAAACGAAATAAGGAAAAGAAATTAACCAATTAATTCTTTTTCAAATTTTTATTTTTATTCTAGAATAAATATAGCAGAAGAGAAATTTACTTATATAACTTCTTCGAGGGAAGAGTAAATGTTTAACGTTAAGCTCTCTTTAGTAACATCAACAGGATTACTCTTGGCTTCTAAACCAGAGTCTGCAGATGAAACTAGGCAAATTTTAGCAACAGGTTTAATGACTGCTCTAATCTCCTTTTCTAAAGAAGTACATCAAAGAGAGCTACAGTCAATTTCTTATCATGATCGAACAGTCTCTTTCTTAAGAGTTGATGAATTTGTTATAATCATAGAAACAATAGATGAGGAGACTGCTATAACAGAAGATCAATTAGAACAATTACTTTTAACTATCAAAGATTCATCAATTCCAATGTTAGATGGAATGGATGCTAATACAATGAGTGAAGGAGAAGCTGAATTAATACTAGAGAAATGTTTCCAAGATCTCTATAAAATGGAATATAGTATGGCTGAACAACCAATGCAAACTGGTGTTATCTCCTATTTTAACCTATTCCACACAGATAAAGGATGGGAAATAAAAGGAAAAATGGGCTCAGGGGGGCACATTCCTATGATTGCTTATATGCTAGATACTCATGAAGCA
>JBHLQZ010000270.1:0-2960 GCA_048883065.1 Candidatus Thorarchaeota archaeon
GAGAAATCATTTTAATTATTATCGAGATGATGAATTCCTTCAAGCTTTAGTTAAAAAGTATACTGGTGATGAATTTGAAAATATTGACCGTGATCTCCGAGCATTATCTGATTATGTATCATTCAGATTTCGAGATCTTGCAGATAAAGCAAGTGAACTTGAAAATAGAATAAAAGTTACTAAAATTAAGCATTATGATGCTCATAATCATCGAATAGATCGTATAGAACGTTGTATGGAAACTGAAATATTAGAGCGTGAAATTTTTAGCCTTGGTCTATTTGATCCTCTTAGAAATAGTGCTTGGAGTAGATTTATCAAAATGTTTTTATTATATGAGAATGGAGAAGCAGGAGTTATGTGCCCTATTGCATGTACCCATGGGTTAGTGTGGTTAATGCAGAAATATGAAGAACAACTTTCATCTGAAGCGCGAGAAATTCTCACTTGCATTAGAGATGGAAAGGATGGTGAATATAGTAGAGGCGCACAATTTGTCAGTGAAATTCAAGGTGGAAGTGATGTTCCGGCTAATCTTGTTGAAGCTGATTTCGAGGAATCTGAAGGCCCTGACGGGATTTCAGATTGCTGGAGGTTATATGGACAAAAGTTCTTCTGTTCAGCAGCTCATACAGATTATGCTTTAGTAACTGCTAAGCCTAAGAAAACATCATCATCAACTAGAGTGGCAGCATTTGTGGTTCCATCTTGGTTACCAAATAATAGAGAGAGTGAAATCAGAAACTCATATACTATTGATCGCCTAAAGCCAAAATTGGGAACTGCTGAATTACCAACTGCAGAAATAACGTATGATGGTGCTGTGGCTTATCCAGTTGGTCCACTCGAAAAAGGACTCGCAGACGTAGTTGGAGTTGTATTATCATTATCACGCCTTCACGTTGCTTTTGGTATGGCGGCAGGTGCCTTACGAGTGGCTCGCGAAGCAATTTTGTATGCTCAATTTAGAATGGCATTTGGGATCCCCGTAGCCTCATTCCCTATGTTGATTAATCAGATTAATGAATTAAATGATTATGCTAAAAGAACTGCTGCGGGAGCTTTTAAAGTTTATTCTGAATTTATCCATTTTGGGGAAGAATTAATAAGTGGGATAAGGAATCTAGAGAAGATAGATGACGAAGAAGAACGTAAGCGTCGTTTTAGGTTAAGAGAATTGGTAATGCTACAAAAAATAGTGGTTGCTGATGAGGCACCAGCTATGGTTCGAAGGGCGATTTCTTTTTTTGGAGGGCATGGAGTTATGGAAGATTTCTTATCTCTTCCAAGATTACATAGAGATTCAATGATTATGGAACTTTGGGAAGGCCCTCGGTTAGTTTTACTAACACAAATCCATCGTGACTTTCAAAGAGTAAAGGATTGGTATACTTCAGATGAATTTATTCGTGATTTATTGAAAGGTACCAGCGATGATATTATTAAACCTTTAGCTTCTGAATTCCATCGAATTATGTCTTACGAGACTCTTGTTAGAAATGATGAGCAAACTTTAGCTATTTGTAGAGATTGGGAAGATTTATCGGAAAGAATTTTTGTGGCTTATCAAAATCAAGCACTTAAAGAACTTGACTATCGCGAGAAAACTTTAAGATTTTCAAAATTGTTACGACAAATTAAAAAGAGAGAATTAGACAAAATCTAAAAAATCAGTAATCAATGTTTTTTTTTATGATTTTTCCATCTAAATCCTGATAATAAAGAGTATTCCCAGGAACATCTTCATTTACCAATGTATGTGCTCCAATTATAGAATTCTCCCCTAATTTCTTACCGCACATTATACTGGCATTAATCCCTGTTTGTGAGTTAGGACCAATAACTGCTCCTAATTTTTTATGACCAGAATCAATCAATTTTCCATTAATAGTCATTTTTATACTTTGATTATCAAATCTCAAGTTTGAAAGTTTAGTTCCTGCACCTAAATTTACATTTTCGCATATAATGGAATCTCCAACATAATTAAAATGTGGTATATTTGTATTAGAAAAAATTAAGGAATTCTTAACTTCCGAAATACCGATATGACAATTATTTCCTATAGATGTAAAGGGTCGTATAAAAGCGTTGGGACCAATTATACAATCTTTACCTATATATGAAGGCCCCTGGATATATGTACCGGCTCTAACATCTGTATTTTTTCCAATATATACATTACCTGAGATAACCACATTTTCTTCAATATTTCCTAAAATATTTGTTTTGAGATTATTCAAAAGGTAAGTGTTTGCTTCCATTATTTGCCATGGTAAACCTATATCACTCCAAAACTTACGTTCAATAAGTAATCCGTAGATTTTTTTATTTAACTGATTTATAAGGTGTTCCATAGAATCTGTTAGCTCATATTCGTTCCTAATTGATTTTTTTGTATTAGCAATGGCATCAAATATCATCGAATCGAAAATAAAAATCCCTGCATTCGCTAAGTTTCCTAATTTTAATTCTGGTCTTGGTTTTTCAGTAATTTTCTCAACAAAACCATTTGGATCGAGCGAAATTATCCCAAAATTTTCAGGATTGTCTACTTTAATTAATGAGATAAGCCCATCAGTTTGGGTTTTTTTAAACTTTTGTATTATATCTTTGAATACAGTTCTATCTACTAAAATATCACCATACATTAGTAAGAAAGGTTCATCATCAATAAATTCTTTAGCATAGCCAGCAGCATGAGCTGTACCTAAATATTCTTTCTGAGTGATGAATTCAATTTTAATATCAAATTTCTCCTGATAATTTTTAAAATAGTCTTTTATCAGTTGTTCTTTATATCCGATCACCAATATAATATGCTTAATTCCGATTTCTTTTAGTCCAAAAATAGTATAGGCAAGATAAGGCTTACCAGCAAGAGGAATCATTGTCTTAGGACGTGTTGAAGTAATTGGTCTTAAACGTTTTCCCTCTCCAGCAGCTAAAATTACAGCTTT
>JBHLQZ010000271.1:0-2957 GCA_048883065.1 Candidatus Thorarchaeota archaeon
ATGGAATAACTAGATGAAATTATTTAAACACAGAGAATTCCATTTGTTATTATCTTTAGGCTTTAAAAGAAAGAATACCCTCAGTTTTCCTCATCTTTTAAAACGTCAAATAGCACGGCTATAAGTGAAATTGTGTCTCCTATACCTACAAGCATTCTAGGAGATTCCACTATAATTGTTGGAATTGCAATTAAACCAAAATTAGAAGTTTTAAAAATTCCAGTTGTAGATAAGGTACTTTTTTCAAAAAAAGTTTCTTCGAAATGATACTCTAACATTTGAATCTCTTTTCTTCCCGATTCAGATGGACTTATTGCTTCTGGTAAATCATCTATGGAAAATAAATCTCCCTGTTCCGCTCTAACTGCAGCAAAAAGAGAAGCTAAAAGAAGGGAATTCTTCCTTTGAATCATTTTTTTATTGTCAAGATTTTTAGATAAAGAAAGATAATATCCCAGGTTATGTAATATAAAATACTTGTCTTGGAAGACATCTAACACTTTGAGAAGTCCTTCAAATAAATTAATGGAATTCAGATTATCTTTTATCGTAGTATAGACTGATGGATGTTGTACTTCTAATAATAGTAATAATTCTTGTTCATTCATTCCAATAGAATCAACCAAAGGAAATATTTCCTTTATTATAGTTCTTCTTAATTGTTTGTTTTTTATAACTGTAAGTTCTAAGTGAATATTTAATGATGGGTTTATCTCTTTCCAAGTTCTTAAAATAGTTATTACTGGTTTAAGTATTTCTGAATAAGTTTGAAATGAAATTTCTGGTTTAATAAGGTGAAATCCAGAAATAACTGCCAGGGAATAGTTTTGAATTGAAGAAGTACTATAATTAATAAAATTCTTATTAATCTTCAATTCTGAATTAACCTCATCAAAAGAAGCAATGAATCTGTTTGGTCTTTTACAGTGAATTTTTTTGCTTCCTACCTGATAAATAGCTTCTTTAAATTCAAAAACATAATGAGAAATTGGTTCTATTTCGTTACTACCATATTCCTTTTTTCTATAATCTGTTGTTGTTTCATACTCTTCAGTTATCGTGATTGAGGGATCTAATAATCTTTTTACCTCATTAGAATAAAAAGGAAGATTTAGAAGAATGTTTTTAACTTTAATTTTAGGCAATAAATTCGCCATTATGCCTGCTTGTCCCCCAATTTGAGTTTTGTATATTTGAAAACAATCTTCAATCCACACGCAAACTTCTTTAGAAGATATAAGTGATTCGTCTGCTTTACCCACCTTAATTGCGTTAATTAAAGAACATATTAAATCTTCAATTGAATTTATCTCAGGAGGAGAGGACTTAGTTAAGAATAAATCAGGAGATTCAAAATCTAATAGTATTTTTTCTAATATTTCAGGCGTTATTTCTATTATCTTATCTAAATTTACATTGAATCCTAATATTACACCTTTTATGTGTGAAAGAGAATTTTGAAAATGTGCTTTTGCTTCTGTATATTGCTGTTTCCAGTAATTCATTCTCAAAGTGAAGTAGACGATATTCTTATATAGGCTTTTTTCCAAAAAAAAGTTGAGAGTGGTAAATTGGACTGGAAGTAACTGTTTCTGGTTTTTGTCCAAAACTATATAAGATAGGAAACAGTCCAAATATGTGTTCTCTTACATTTACTGATTTTTACTCAATGAAAGGTGATGCAATTGAACAATAATGAAATACAAGATATCGAAAAAAGAACAGATTATACTAAAATACTTGAGGAATTTGGTATATCTCAAATTGATAAAATTCTTCCCAGAATAGGAACAGAACATCATTTCTTTAGAAGAGGTATAGTTTTTGCTCATAGAGATTTTGATAAAATCCTTAATAGAATTGAACAAGACAAAGATTTCGCAATTATTAGCGGTCGAGGACCTTCAAGTGATTTGCATTTTGGTCATCTCATATTGTTTGAATTAATCCATTACATACAAGAAAAATACCAGTGTAAATTCTTTATGCCCTTATCAGACGATGAGAAATATGTTTTCCGTAAAATTGATTCTCTTGAAGGATCTTATGCTTTATCCTTGGAAAATGCAATAGATATTATGGCTCTTGGGTTTGAACCAGAAAACGTTCATATTTATATTTCAAGTATAACACCAAGAATTCAGTATTTAGCACTAACATTTTCAACTAGTCAAACATACAATGCAATAAAAGCAGCTCTTGGTTTTAACGGAGAAGAAAATGCTGGTACAGTTTATTATACTTGCATTCAAGCAGCGCACATTCTTCATCCTACAACCGATTACAACTTGCCTGTTGTTGTTCCTATAGGTCTTGATCAGGATGTATATATGAGATTAACTAGAGATATTGCAAGAAAGCGAAAAATAACATTACCTGCTTCTCTTTATATTAAGTATCTTAAAGGGTTAACTGGTGGTCCAATGTCTTCTTCAGCCCCTGAAACTTGTATCTATCTTCGAGACAGCTCAAAAGTAGTAAAGAAGAAAATAATGAATGCGTTTACAGGAGGTAGAGCAACTATAAAAGAACAAAGAGAATTGGGTGCTAATCCTGATATTTGCACAATTTATGATTGGTTTAAGAAGTTCTTTATTAGAGATGATAAAGAATTAGAAAAGATTCTTAATGGCTGTAGAAACGGTGATTTAATATGTGGACTAGATTGTAAACCCAAATTATTAGAAATGGTGCAAAATTATCTAGAAGAGCATAGAAAGAGAAAAAAAGAAGTGATAAAGAACCTTTGTAAATATTTTGATCATGAAATAGATTTTTCGGTACTAGAAGAGGCTGATTCTACTTGAGTAACTCAAGGTATTCAGGAAATCCTTTTAGAAGGATAAAGTATATCCCTCCTACTAAAGTGATTCTTGAAAATGCTTTCCAAAAAGCAAAAACACCTCGAAGTAGAAAAAAAAAAGAAACGACTCTCTAGAGAAGAAAAAATAGCTATT
>JBHLQZ010000272.1:0-2951 GCA_048883065.1 Candidatus Thorarchaeota archaeon
AAATAATTAAGCTTCATAAAATGGAAGGAAAAATAATTTTAGCACCAACACTGGATAATGGAACAAGTATTTTGTCCTTTAATAGAAGTGATAAATTTCCTTTTTTATTTGGATTAAATTCAGCTTTAAGATTCAAAGAAATTTTCAAAAAAAAGGGATTGAATTTTGAGATTCTAATTCATGAAAACTTCTATAATGACATAGACACATTTAAAGATTTAATTAAAATCTCGAAATTAGATTTCATTCCAGAATGGTTAAAAAGAATATTGGAAAAATGTGGTTTGAATGAGTGAAAAAATTAAAAAAATACAAGATGTATTAAAAAAACATGATTTAGATGGATGGATAGTTTTTTGTCACCACTCTTATGACATTCATCTTAAATACCTACTAGAAAAATGGTTTTCAGGTCCTACTTTCATTTTAATTCCTAAAAAAGGGAAACCGCATGTTATTGCATCACAAATGGAGTTTATGATGATCGATAATGAGATATATGAAGTTAAGAAGTACAAAAAAGGTGATGAGTTAATACCGCTTTTAAAAGAAGAGCTAGAAACCATTCCAAAAGGATCTAAAGTTGCTTTGAATTACGTGGAAGAATCTTTTAGAGATTTTAACTATGATATAATATCAGCAGGTACCTTCAAAGCTATAACTAACCTCAGTAAACATATTCAGTACGTTCCAGCGAAAGATATCATTTTTGACATAAGAGCGCATAAAACTAAAAAGGAGATAGAAAATCACAAGATTGCTGCACAATTAGCAGAAGAGCTAATGGAAGAAGTGATTGAACCTATCATTAAGCCAGGAATGACAGAAAAGGAACTCGCAGCTAAGATAGAATTTGAATGTAATAAGAGAGGAGGAGTCGCATTTGAAGCAATAGTAGCTTCTGGGGCTAACGCAGCCATACCTCATCATAAAGCAAGTGAAAAGAAAATTGAAAATAATCAGGTACTTTTGATTGACTATGGTGTTGCATATAATTTATCTCAATCAGACATAACACACACATATTGGATTGGTACAAAACCTTCTGAAGAAGTGTTGAAAGTTTATGAAGCTGTTGACCAAGCGAAAGAAGCAGCTTACTCAAAAATAAAAGCAGGAGTATTAGGAGAAGAAGTAGAAATTGCTGTGCGAAATAAATTCGAAGAGTATGGATATGATCCGGAAATATACTATATTCATTCAACTGGTCATGCTTTAGGAATTGAAACACATGATATTGGAAATGGGATCTACAGAGGAACAACAACAAGACCCTCAAAACCTTTACTCGAAAATTCTATAATAACAGTAGAACCAGGATTATACTTTGAGAATAAATTTGGAGTTAGATTAGAAGATGATTGTATAGTTACAAAAGAAGGTTCAATAAGATTATCAAATACTCCAAAAGAAATTGTTTGTTTATAATATTGAGTAATATAAATGTTACTTGAATCTACTCTGTAAGTTAGTAATACCCGAGTGTGATGTCAATATTATTTCTTTTTATGTTAACTACAGATTATGAATGCTTAGGTGAATTAATTGTCATGGAGATTATGGCTAAAATCAAAGCCAAAATCAGTAAACTTAGGATTCTATGGCGAAGTTAATGCTGGAAAAACAACATTAGCAAATAAAATCGGGAAAGATTGGGCTGATCAAGAAGTTGGCGTAGTTAGTGAAATCCCACATGAAACACGTTCAATACAGAAATTGGAAAAAGTTAATTTTGCAGCTAAAGGTACAAAATTAGATTTAACTCTAATAGATATGCCAGGGATTGCAAGTTCTGTCAATCCAAAGGATTTTATGAGACATGGACTTTCTGCTAACGAAGCAATGGAAAGAGCAAAGGAAGCTACAAGAGGTATTGTAGAAGCTATAAAATACCTTGAAAATGTTGATGTAGCTCTTGTTATTGTTGATGCAACTAGAACTCCATTTGACCAAGTAAATTTCACAATTTTAGGAAATTTAGAGCATCAAAGTAAACCTTTTATCATTGTTCCAAACAAAATTGACTTACCTGAAGCTGATATTAGATTAGTTAGAGACGCATTTAGTGAATACCCTGTTGTGCCTGTTTCTGCTATACAGGGTGATGGAATTGAAACTCTTTATGATAAAATAGCCGAATTGGCTAGGAAGATGAGGTGATGAGTATGAGATACAGAGTAGATTTTATACCATTCACAGAGACACATGATCTTTCTTCTGATGAAAAAATACGTTATATCTTATCCAAAGTAATGAGAAATACAATCCTGATTCTAGAAAGCGGACTAACACATTCTGAAGAGCTTGATTTAATTCAAAAAACGATGGGAAAAATTGATTATGATAGTTTCATAGGAGTAAAATTATTTTCCTTCGATGCTGGTGATGATTTCAAATGGTCAAAGCTGTTTGGAAAAGGATCTAAAAACAAAGTTTTCACGATTGTAGCTCCAAATGAAGCTGTTTCCGTAATAAAGGATAAAAGAGGAATATTGTCTATTAGAATTAATAGTTAGAATGCATCATTCAGGACCTTTTTCACCTTTGATAAAACTTGTTCAAAAGTTTCTTCCACTGTGCCATCTGAATAAACTACACTTACGTTCTCAGGTCCATAGAGTTCTAACATGTCGGTAAGAAGCACTTCCATAATCTCAGCCTCGACATTCTCGTCAATCTTCAAAGAACTATAATTTCGCTCCATTAACCTTTGACGAAGATGTCGTATTGAACACCTGAGAACTATACAATGCAGAACGTGTTTGGGAGGGAGTTCTACTACATGCCCATCGATTATCAAAGGTTCAGAAGAAGAATGTTTTTTCAGTAATTCAACTAATTTTTCATTCAAAAGGTCATCATTGACAACATAGCTTTCCCGATCTTCATCGTAATAATCATATAGATTTTCTTCTTTAACTAGCTTACCAACTTCTATTGTTAAATAACCT
>JBHLQZ010000273.1:0-2943 GCA_048883065.1 Candidatus Thorarchaeota archaeon
AATCCACAAAATGATAGAAAAGATGAATCTTGAAATAATAGATGTTCTTCTTAATTTTAATGAGTATGATATTGATACTCCTTTAAGTAAAAGAAATTCAGATTTGTATGTTATGCAAGTTAAATCAGAATCCAAAGAAACAATTTCTGATCACTATTTTGGACCATTGTATTATAGAGAAAGTAATATGCTCCCTTATCCATATTTGTGTAAATGTGGGGAAATATATAATATTGGAGAAGGAGGGGACTACAATAAAATTGAAGATCTCCAGGATGAAGGATGTCCTAAATGTGGCTATAATGATAAATTTCTATATAATTCAAGCATTAAAATAGAATAGCAATTTGGGTATTATATAGTGGAGAAGAATGTGATATTAAATGTCAAAACAAACTAAAAAGAAAACAATTTGCGCGATCTGTGAGAATGAATTAACTTTATCTACAGAAATAATTGTTAATGGTTGTCCATACTGTGGATCTTTTAAATTTAAAACATTCAGAGAGCCTACAGGTAATGAAAGGAAAGAACAGGAATTAGAATTAATTATCGATAAGGAAATAAAAAATACTGACATTCAAGAGGGATTAGAAGCAATTCGTTTGACAAAAGATGGAGTTTTTGAAGTAGATGTTGACAAATTAATTGCTGAATCTAATGATGATGACCCAATTATCGCAAGAAATAAGGATGGATCTTATTACATCAGGATAGAACCGAAAAAAGATGAAGAAAACGAAAAGTGAAAGCTCTCACTTGTCAAAAAATTTTAAATCCATAGAAAAAAAGGGATGGCGAGGTAACTTTCTTGGTATCTAAAGAACAACAAGCTAAAGAAAAAAGAATCGTTAAAGGAGTCAAAGAAATTCTTGAATTTCGAGGCTTTAAAATTGATAAAACCAATGAAGATGATGAATATCTTGATGTCTATGGTCAAATGACTATTGAAGATGGTGAAAAAACAAATATTATTGCAAGGTTTCCTAAAAATCCTCAAATTGGAGTAAAAACAATTCGAACTTTAGGAAAACTTCAAGAAGAAGAGGAAATTGATAATGCATTATTAATTGCAGAAGCTCCTTTAACTCATTATGCAAAGAAAGAATCAGTTAAATTAGGAATAGAAATTATTAGCAGCACAAATCCTTTGTTTAATATTTTTGATCATGAACATGTACCACAGCATTTAAGATTAAATTCAAGAGAGGTCAATACTTTCTTAAAACAATATCAGATTGAAAAACATCAAATCCCAAAAATATTAGAAACAGATCCAGCTGTTAAAGCGATACAAGCAAAACCTGGAGACATTATAAAAATTATTAGAAATCCGCTTATGGGAGAACCAGGATCTTATTATCGCGTGGTAATAAAATCAACATCCAGACTTAGGCTTTCAGATATAGTCCCTTCAAAAGCAAAAAAAGATGTAGTAAAACCTAAACCTAAACCTAAACCTAAAGCTGAACCTAAAGCTGAACCTAAAGCTGAACCAAAACCAAAGGAAGAAGTTAAACCTAAACCCAAAGCAACAACCAAACCTAAAACTACAGCAAAACCCAAAGCCGATGATAAACCAAAAGCGAAAACAACAACTAAGCCTAAAACTACAACTAAGCCTAAGACTACAACTAAGCCCAAGACTACAACTAAGCCCAAGACTACAACTAAGCCCAAGACTACAACTAAGCCCAAGACTACAACTAAACCAAAACCTAAGACAACCACAAAAAAGACTACCGAAACAAAACCAAAAGCGAAAACAACAACTAAATCTAAAACAGCTACAAAAACTAAGAAATCTTCTACTAAGAAGTAGGTTTCAATACTATTTTAAATTGAATATTTATTAGCTTCTTAATGATTACTTTCCTTTCAGGAGGAACTGGAACCCCAAAACTAATTCAAGGTTTTCGAAGGATAATAGATGATAGTGAAATTGCAGTAATTGCAAATTCTGCAGATGATATTTGGATGTATGGCCTTTATATTTCTCCAGATATTGATACATTAATTTATCTTTTTAGCGGATTATTGGATGAGGATAAACATTGGGGAGTTGAAGAAGATAGTTTTTACACATTAGACTTCTTAAGAGAACTAGAGGATAATACTTGGTTCAATTTAGGTGATAAGGATTTAGGATTACATCTTTTTAGAACCAAGAAAATGGAAGAAGGATATAATCAACGTGAGATAATTCAAGAGATTTCAAAAAAACTTGGAATCAGAGCTACGATTTTACCAAGTACTAATAGCCATATCGAAACAAGAATAGTAACTTCTAATGATAAGGATATTCATTTTCAAGAGTTCTGGGTAAAACATAGAGGAGAAATTTCTATCAAAAAAGTGTATTTTCAAGGAATTGAAACTGCTAAAATTCCAGCTGAAATAATTCAAATTCTTGAGAAATCTGAATTAGTAATTGTAGGACCCAGTAATCCTATTACTAGTATTAAACCAATACTCAAATTAAAAGAAATACGAAAATGGTTGGAAATCAATAGAGAAAAATGCTGGGTTATAAGTCCTATAATTGGAAACAAACCTATTAGCGGACCTACAAGTAAACTTATGACAATAGAAAATTTAGAAACATCCCCAATAGAGATAGCTAGAATTTACAAGAAATTATGCAAAACTATTGTTATTGATGTAACAGACAAGAATTTGCAAGAAATAATCAGAAAAGAGACAGGTATGAATGTTATAACAGAGAACATTCTTTTCAAAAATGTTAATATTGCTCAAAAATTAGCCGAAACAATTCTAGACAAGGGATTAAATAATTCAATGAATTTCAAATCCCAAATTTAAATCTAAAAATAAAATTGATGTACATGAAAATAGGAATCTTAATACCATTTAGAGGAACTCAAAAAGATAAGAGTAGACTTCGACAAGATTTGGATGACAATTTAGTAGATTCCTTACTTG
>JBHLQZ010000274.1:0-2934 GCA_048883065.1 Candidatus Thorarchaeota archaeon
TGCTCAATTATTCGAAAACCATTCTTATAATATTCAATAAAACCATGAGCAAATCCTGGTAGTCGTGGATCATTTGTGAAATGTTGTTGATGCATAAAATTAGTAGTAGTTGAATTCAGAATGGAAGACCCAGCTTTAGTCCCATTATTGAGATGTGCCATCATAAACTGTGCTGCATCATACGCTGATATAGATATTGTTCCTGCAGGAGCTAAAGGTCTATAAACGAAGTCTTGAGGTTCTAGAACACCTTCTTCAGTTAATAAATATCCTGTTACAACTTCATCTATTAATTCATCTGGAACAGGTTGCATAAATGTACTGTAATTCATTCCTAATGGTTCAAAAATATAATTTTCAATATACGTTTCAAAAGGAAGTCCTGATATTTCACTTACAACTTGACCAGCTAATGCAGCACCATAATTTGAATAAGTTGAAAACTCTCCTGGGGCTCTTACCAAGCTTGGCATATATTTTTTCAAGTATGTCTCCAGAGGAAGTAAATCTTCCAAAGAAAGAGGGACATTCCTATAATAGAAAGGTTGGTCAAATCCAGCAGAATGACTCATTAAATGTAACATAGTGATAGGTATATCATACTTCTCAGGAATCTTCAAATCTGTGAGATATGTATTTATGTCTTCTTCTAAATCTAACTGTCCTTTTTCATATAGTTGCATTACAGCTGTCCATGTGAATAGCTTGGAAATAGAAGCAGCTCTGAACATAGTTGTATTTGGGTTAACTAGCTTGCTATCTTCGATATTGGCATAACCATATCCGTTGATATGCAAAATGTTAGTAGAATTTACTACAGATAATGTTATACCTGGGATATTATATTGATTTTTGTAGTTGTTTATAGTTTGATCAAAAAATAATTTTATCTGTGAGATGTTTGTGGAATCAAATTCAAATTTAAAATCATGTCTATCTTCAAGAAATCCATCTAATAATTCTTCTTTATACCCAGAATTCTGTTTGAGATGTACCTCTGAGGAAACAATGAGTAATGAAAATAATAAGGTGTTTAAGAGGAAAAATAAGAATTTTTTGTTCATGTTTTATTCAGATTATTATGAAAACAAAAACTTATGAATATTTGGAAGATAAAAGGTTGCGATTTGGTTCTGTTAAAGATGCAACCAATGGTTAAATAGTGTCTATCTTATTTTTTTGACTGTGAATACTGCCAAAGGAAATTCTTTTTTATCTAAAGAGTATTATCCTTTATTGTTGAAGTTTAGACCAAAAGTAGTAAGAAATTCTGCATTGTATATTATCTATCTATTTATTTCTATATTCATATCTAGATCACCTTTCCTTCTAGAATCAAGTATTTCTTACTCTCCTTTGGTAGATTCACAACTTTTTGAAATTGATTTGCATAATATTAAAATTGATATTACTAGTGTTCAAGAAATAAATATTGTAGAAAAATTTACAATAAGAAACACTCATAATACAACATTAAATTCAATTGGTTTGTGGGTTAATCAATCTCTGAATAATCTAGTGGTTCAAGATTTAAATGGTTCATTAACTATAGAAAAATTTCAATTTACTGAAACAACAAATCTGTTAAGAATTTTTTTTCGTTCAGAATTGGAAGAAAATAGCACCTTGGATATAAGTATCTTATATGGTTTAGCAAATTACCCTATACCTGAACAAGGGAACTCATATTATTTTTTTGAATTTGAATCATCTATAACTTACTTTACTAAAGAACAAACTCTTGAAATAAAAATACCTGAGAAGAGCTCAATTCACGAAGAAGAAGGAATTACATCTTTCTTTCCTACTGACAGTATTCCAATTGCTGGAAAAAGGGTGTATCTTTCTTGGTCTTTTACAGACATTAGTCCTTATGATAATACCTTTATTTTTGTCCGATTTGACAAACCTCTTGGAAAACAACCAATTTGGCCTTTCATTGTGGGACCATTTTGTGGAATTCTCATAGGTGCCATTGCGACTATTATAATCATGAAAAGAAGACAAAAGAAAGTTGTGAAAAAATTAGCAACAGTTTTTCTTTCAGATACTCAAAAAACATTATTGAAGTTAATTCTTGAAAATGATGGAAAAATCCTGCAAAAGGAATTATGTGTAAAAACTGGTTTTACAAAATCAAGAATCTCTCGAAATATTACACCTTTAGTTGAACAAAAACTTGTAAAACGAGATAAATGGGGAAGAAATTATGTGTTAACATTGACGGAAGAAGGGAAAAAGGTGATTGAATGATATTTCAGAAAGGTTGCTCTGTGGTTGCGAATAAAAAAGAAGCAATATTTAATCATTGTTCAAAATTACTGATTTATAGGTGAAAAAATGAAACTGAACATAAAACTCAAACTCATTATTTCTTGCACCTTAATTTTGATATTTGCATTGATTTCTCCTTCCCTTTTAATTCAAACAATTAAAACCGATAATAACCGTTTAATCGAGAATGATCCTTATTATGTTTGTGAAAATAATGAAATAAAAAATTTAGAACCTCAAGCTGATAACTATAATACAACTCAATGGAAATCATTCTTCGATAATGAAATAACAAATGTAATGAGTGTTCTTAATATCCCAGGTATGTCTCTCTCTATCGTTAATTCTACTCATCTTATCTACAAAAAAGGATATGGTTATTCTAGTATAGAAGAGAGTAAGCTTGTTGATCCTGATACTACAATTTTCAGAATTGGTTCAGTTTCAAAGCTATTCACATGGACAGCTGTAATGCAAGTTTACGAGCAAGGTCTAATTGATTTTGATGAAGATGTTAATACATATCTAACTGCATTTAAAATTAAAGAAAAATTCAATCAACCAATTACAATGAAACATCTCATAACTCATTCTGCAGGTTTCGAAGCAGATTGGATATGGAATGGTGACGCTACAGAAGAAACTTTACTATCATTAGAG
>JBHLQZ010000275.1:0-2933 GCA_048883065.1 Candidatus Thorarchaeota archaeon
CAAAATTTAGAGAAGAGAAGCCCAAAATATTCTGGTTTATTAACCTTACAGGATTACAACTCATGCCAACAATTCTCGTTTTTCTTGGTTGTTTATCTCTATTCCCAGTTGCAGCTTCAACAAGTCCTACAATCAGTGTTTTGGATATTATCGGTAGTATAATAGCTGTAATTGGAGTATTGATGGAAACAATAAGTGATGAGCAGTTAAAGAAATTCAAGAAATCAAAAGAAAAAGGAGAATTAATGACCAAAGGTCTATGGAAAGTATCCAGACACCCCAATTATTTTGGTCAAATAATCTTTTGGTGGGGATTATATTTCTTTGCAATTTCTATAGGTGGAAATTATTGGTGGATGATAATAGGACCTATCGCAATAACAATATTATTCCTTGTTGTAAGTATTCCTATGATGGAAGAAAGATTAGCAGAGAAATATACGCATTTCTTAGACTATAAAAAAAGAGTTTCAAGGTTAGTACCTTGGTTTCAAAAAAAACAATGAAGCTAAATTATTCTCGTGTTAATATTTTTGGAAGTAAATTCCTTTTTCTGAGAATGAAATAAGTAGCAACAAGACCTCCAACGAATGCTATTGAAGCGCATGAAATTATTATCTTATTAGCTGTTGAAAGTCCTCCAAAGTATAATATAGAAATACCTTGGATATCGTCTTGATTTTCAATAATTAGTTCTATACTTTTAGCATTTTTAGGTATATTATCTAATGAAATTGACAAATTGTGAGCTTTCCAATAAGCAGGAAATTCGAAAGTATCTGAATATATTTCTTCATCATCTACAATGACAGAAACAGTTCCAGGAGTTGCGTAATCTCTTCTGTAACAATCCCAAACAGAGAAATTAAGATTTAAAATTCCGTTAGAAACATCGAGAAAATTATCTTGAATCTTTATTACAGGTTTCTCATAAAATTTCAGAAAGTTCTGGACCCAAAAGTATGTATTGTTTTCTCCATCTATCACTAATTCCCAAGCTATTTCTCCTCCTGGAGTTACTTCTGTAATAAAAATCGGATCTCGCATATTTAGAACCATAGCTTTGTTTGCAAAAACTCCTATTGTGTTTCCATCAGGTAGCCTGTTTACATCCCCCGCAGATTCTGGAGAATAATAGCTTTGATTTGAGGGTACCCAAGACCATAGTTCTTTCATTGTTTTATTGACTTCATCTATTTCAAATTCAAGAAGACGTGAATATCCTAGAGAACCTTCTAAAGTCATAGTTTGGGGATTAGTTACATTATATAGATCATTATCGAAAGCAAGAAACCTATCATCATCAATTTTCTCAAATCCGTGAGGAGAATAGAAAATTGTTGGTACTATTTCTCCCTCTTTGTTATATATAGTAAAATTAGTTTCTTCTCCTGCTTCCCACACAATATCTTTAGTATTATAATCTATTTTTGCAATTACATTAACATTTCGAATATTTAGGTAAATAGCTTCATTCTGTTTATCCCACGCAAAACTATTACTATGCATCCAATCAGCTCCACCTAAAAATGTAAGATTCATTCCTAATCTAGTATGTCTTGTTGAATTAAATGGAAATCCAACTCGTCCATCCCACTCCCATATCAAATCCCCATTTCTATTATACTCACCCAATTTATCGTAGAGGATTGTGTATCCATCCCATGTTTCTGATGTATTTGAGTAAACATATTCTAAAACCATGAAAGTATCAGTTTCAGGATTATAATCAAAATCGTGATGACCTCCAGGAACATTAAGTGATTCAACTACTCCTGTTTTATAATTCCAGATTTCCATAAAACCTTCTTGCCCTCCCATTAGAACACTTGTTGAGTTAATGAATTTACAAACAGTATGAGCAACATCATCCAATTCAGCAATTGTTTCACCAAGATTATTTATTATTTTTAATGTACCAGGGACTGGAGTTGATACGTGAGGGACTCCAATTTGGTCAGGTCTAAGATTAATTTGAATAATAGGTAGTAATGCAAGACCATTATTATCATAGAGATTTCTTTTGTCTATTCGAACTGCAATATCACTAGAAACATCAACTGGAGGTGCATATGTTCCCATTAAAGTAGCTGCAACAGTCTCAACAATTTGATTCACTTTTAGAACTTTTTTAAACTCACCTTCAAAATGCAAAGTACCTTTCATTACAGCTTTTTGAGGTGTTGTATCTTGCCTTAAAATATCTTTAGTCACACTAAAATCTAATTCAATCAAAATTCCATAATTTGTAGGAGGATTTGGACCTACTTCATAAATTATAGAATCATTTCCAATAAAAAACCACATATACTCTTCATCTGTTATATTAAAGAAGACAACTTCTTCCCAATCTTTTACTAAATCAAGAATTACTGGACTGTTATCTCCAACATATTGTCCAAAAATCACAAAATCCGCCATATCACTCCATGTAAAAGTATCCTCTTTTAGCTTCTCTCGGAGATCATCCCTAATGTCTAGTATGTGTTGTGGAGCATCTTCTAAATTAAAAGGAACTGGTCGGAATTTAATTTTAATATAAAAGAAGAGACCCACTGCTGAAGCTATAATAATAAGTAATAAACTACCAATTGCAATTAATATTATCTTGATTCTTTTCTTCATATTCATCTTGTTTTAATTCGATGATTTTTCAACATTTTGGTTGAAATATTTTCTCAATTGACTTTAGTATGAAAATGTCTTACAGTAAATCTTTTCAAACATAAATAAAATGATATTTTGACACAATATGGTTAAATCTAAATTTTACATTGAAAGACCACAAAAATTTAAGTTTCCAGTTCCAATGTATTATTTGGCTCGTTTCTTTTACAATCGTCCTAAATTCAATCTCAAATTAAGTAAAAAAGAGACCAAAAAAATGCAACAAAAAATTGCAAATTTGAAAGTTGAGAAACCAATTTATGTCA
>JBHLQZ010000276.1:0-2919 GCA_048883065.1 Candidatus Thorarchaeota archaeon
ACCCAGGCCTTTGAATTGTATAACCACAGTTTTTGCATCTATACTTCAAAAGTTGTTTCTTTGTAGTTTTGGCTGTACGTTTTAATTCAGGCCATTTTTGTCCCCCATATCCATGTTTCTCTCGTTCATGTCGTCTTACTCCTCCAGCCAATGTTCTTTCTCGGCCTTTCTTATAGAGGGTAATAGCATGGGCAGTATGATGTTTACATTTGGGACAGAATTTATTGAGTTCTTTCATCATTTTCATATATCATGCACCAAGCCGAGGCATAGTAGAACCTCTAAGTCTTCTATTTATTCATTTTTACTGAGGGTCTTATATTGCATCAATATTATTAATTCTGGCTGAAAACTTCTGTTGAGTCTGTAATCACATTCTAATCTCTATAGCAGCCTTTTGTCGAATTAAGGCTTCAGCATTTTCTCTGGGTAGGGTTGCAATATCTTCAGGTTCAAAAGGTCCATAATTCTCCATATCAACTCCAACTATCGACGGGATCTTAGTCATGAATCGAACTAGAATTCTTTCATGTCTTTTTATTGATGAAAAACTAGAATCTATACTTTTTCCCTCTATAGTTACTGTTTTTATATTTTCATATTGATCTGTGATTTTCGTAACTGTCTCGTATATTTCAACCTCTTCATTCGAAAGATTATTTTGTGATATATTTCTATTATCGAGAATTGTATCTAGAATTTTTTCAATTCTTTTTTCAAGAATTGATAAAGTGAGTTTCTGAGCTTTTTCAATCTCCATATTGAGAATTCGATATTTTAGAGTCTTATTATCTAGCATTCTAATTTCGCTAATTAATTCTTTCAAATATTGGCCTATATCGTTAAAAAAATTCGGTTCTAATCGCTGTAATTCATCTTTGTCAAATATCTCTCGTCGCCACGTTTCATAGAGTTTCTGATACATCAATTCATCACCGGATAGGCTCTTTCTTTACATAAAAGAAGTAAAGCTGCAGAACGGGGGAGTTTCTTATTCACATTATTATATGGGCCGTACTCTTTATCACCGAGCATGAATCTCGGAGCTTCTTCAATATGTATTGTTTCATAACCGTCAAATGCAACAGCTTGCTTTAAGGGATTGAATTCAGGAAGCTCATCAATTTCTATATTCATTACTTTGAGACCACTCTTGCCATTAAGAGTACCTGCAACTCTAATTAATGAATATCAGTTGTCACAACAGTATCTACTCCAACAGATTCCAACGCAATTGCTCTCTGAATTAGAATATTCCATGTATGTCTACCAATACGTTTGATCATTCTCCAACTAGAATCTTGATCTATATCATTATTGTAAGTTTGTAACTTCAAAATGGAATCAATCGTTTGAGGTTTCAATCCTATACTCTTGAGCGTTTCTTCATTTGCATCAGAAAATATTCTAATAATTCGTTTGGCTAATCTGCCCCTCCATCCTGGATCATTAGGACTAAGACCACCAATTGCTTTTATTTTTCCACTTGTATCCCATATATCAAGCAGATTTGTGTCTAATCCAGTGCCTACTAAATAATCTACTATTTCTTTTCTATCTTCTGTATCAAGATTCCTTACTTGTTGAGAATCAATATGAAGGTGGTATCCTCTATGACCAGAAAAGTTTACTCGCATATTTTCAAGTTTTATTCCAAAATCTAAGTGGATCAGATCTATTAATTTTAGAACTTCTTCTTTTGCTTTTTCCAAACATTGAATACACATCCAAGTATTTTGTTTGAACTTAAATCCACCACATTTGGGACAAGACTGAGGAGATTTGCCAAGATCTGAGATTTTACAATCGATGCAGGACCATGTATCATGCTTCTTCTTGCATTCAGTTTCTATATGGTCAGCATCTATATCAAAAATGAGATCTGAACCTTTCCACCCTTTCTTGTCCATAGGAGCTTCTGGATTATTATAGTAAGCGGCAGAATGATAGACATCTGATGGTACAATATTAGCAATAAAATTTCTTAATTCTACAATTTTTTTGAAAGCTTTATGTCTTATCACCATATTTTCTGCAAATAAAAAGAATCCAAACTCTCTTCGTTCTATCGAGCTTGGAGCTAGAATTGTATTCCCATTTTTAATATAATAGTCAGAGAATTTACTTTTTATGAATGTTTGAGTTAATTTCTTGAATTTTTTTATATTGTTCATATCATTCGTCTGCTTTTCAATATTGAACCTAAATGTTAGATCCAAAATAAATTAGATTAATTTTTTTTGATATTGATATTCATTTTATCTCTGTAATCTGAGGTGCATGTTCTTATCTTCAATTGGAATTTATTTCTTTTTTCGTAACTTTATCTTCAACTTGTAATATGATAGTGGATGTGCTATTCTGTTACAGATTTCATCAGGTGAGAAACATAATCCGTGAGTTTTAAGAGTGTCACATTTTGGCGGTTTATATTTGGTTTTACCACCTTTTCTTCCACTTATATGCTCAATCTGATACTTTGTTTTATTTTCATCAAAGTCTGATGCTGATTTAAAAAAATTCATAATATCTTCTTCTGAGGCTCCTGTATTTACAAAAAAAGAAGTTAACGTAAACCTTCCAAGATGTGAAAGCCTACCACCAGCAGACAGAGTGTCAAACAGCTTCTTAATACATGGCGGCAATACAATCTTTTTCTTAGTGATTTCTTTTATATTTTCTAAAATCTCTTCAAGAACTTCAGGAGGACCAATTTTTCTTTTAGTTTTTTCAAGTATCTTGCTCTGTATTTCTTCTTCAATTAAACGTGCTGCTTCATTCCTAGTGATTTCTACGTAACCATCTTTAAGATAACGATTTGTTAGTTTCCATTTAAGCTCATTCATGTTCTTGATATTTTTTATATAATCTATGAAATGCAAGAAGATTTCATATGTTTCTCTTAGATTCTGATCTTTT
>JBHLQZ010000277.1:0-2908 GCA_048883065.1 Candidatus Thorarchaeota archaeon
CCCATTCCGTTTCTTTTAAATTTTCTGCTTCTTTTATTAAACCCTCTTTTATCATTTCTTCGGTTCTAGAATTAATGTATAAAATGGTTGTATCTTGTTTAATTATTACATTAGCTGTACCAGTAGCTTCAAAAATAGTTCGATAAAGATTTTCAGATTTCTTAAGCTCTTCTTCAATCGTTTTCAATTCAGTAATATCCATTACTGAGACTACAACATTCTTAGTTCCAGGAATTACTTCTACATGAATTAAACTATTCTTAATTTCACCACTTTTTGTAATGAATTTACTTTCATAACTAGATGGAACAGATGTTGGTTCTTCAGCTCTTCTTTTACTAAAATCCCGCAAACGTCCTAATTCAGATTCAGGAATGAACTTAGTCCAACTCATCTTTCCCTCAATTTCTTCTTTTGAATAACCCGATAATTCTTCCATTTTCGAGTTTACTAAAGTTACAATAGTATCATCTCTAGCAATTGCATTTGCTGAACCTATTGATTCAAAAATAGTCCTATATAACGTTTCTGACTGTTTCAGTTCATATTCTGCATTTTTTCTTTTAGTTATATCATAAAGTGTTCCTTGCACTAAAAACGGATTTTCACCTTCTATGCTTATATTTGAAATATATTGCCTTATCCATCTTATTTCTCCATCTTTTCGTTTGATTCTATATTCTAAGGTGGATTTAAAGTTGGGTTCAGTTTGAAGATTCTTTGTAATAGATTGAGTAATGTGTAAGTCTTCAGGAAGAATTAATTCATCCCATTTTAATCCACTTATTGTAAAATCTTCTTCTTTATATCCTGTGATTTCTTCAACTGCTCCATGAAAGAAAATTGCTGTAAAATCAACAGTTCCTCTAAAAGCTATTCCATGAAAATTCTCAACAAAACTTCTGTATTTAGCTTCACTTTCTAATAAATCTCTTTCAAATTTTTTTCTTTCAGAAATATCTCTCTCAACAACTAACAAGCCAAATGGTTTACCTTGGTCATCAAATACCATTGATGCTCTTAATTCTGCAGGAAAATGAGTCTCATCTTTTCTTACCATGGTATACTCCATCGTTTGATCAAATTGAGTTTCTTTGAAATTTCTTCTTAGGTTTTCAATTAGTCTTTGATGGTCTTCTGGAGCAGTAAATTCAATCATACTTGCACCTATAAGTTCTTCAGGTTTTTCAACTCCATGTATATCGGCAGCACTTTTGTTTGCGAATATTATATTTCCCTTTAAGTCAGCTAAAATAATTGAATCTGGCGATAATTCAACCACCGTTCTATATCGCTCTTCTTTTTCCTGTAATGATCTTTCCATCTCTTTTCTTTTGGTTATATCTTCTCCTGTCCCTAGTATTTGTATGGTTTTCCCTGAATCATCCTTTAAAGCGATATTCCTCCATGCTATTATTCTCTTGTCGCCATCTTTTGTTCGCATCTCAATTTCTATGTATTCAATAGGTTTAGACAAACCAGAAATTACTTGTTGAAAACTTAATTTTAATTCATCTTGAAGTTCTATAGGATAAAGAACTTCAAACCAATTCCTCCCGATTATATCCTCTTCAGTATATCCTAACACTTCTGTTAATTTTTTGTTTATTTGAAGAGTCGTTTCATTCTCATCAACGATAGCAAAAATTACTCCCGCTTCATTTAGATAAAGATTAGACATATCTCTTTCTGATTTTAATTTTTCTTCTAATTGCTTTCTTTTGGTAATATTATGAACAATATACTGAAGAGCAGGATTTCCTTCATAGCTAATTTTTGTGATAATTGATGAATACCAGTGCATTCTGCCTTCTTTATCCACAAATCTATTTTCTATTATATCGGATAGTTCATCATCGCTTTGAATAAAATTTTGAATGAATTTTGCGACTCTTTCTGCATCATCAGGATGAATAAAAGGGTTTTCCTCTTGTGTGAATTGAAAATCATCCTTTGTAAAACCTGTTTGATGTTGTAAAGCTGGATTTGTATAAAGCATTCTTGAATCTAAATCTGTAATAAAAACTATATCATTAAATGATTCAACTAAATTCCTATATCTTGCTTCTGATTCATGCAATACTCTTTCCAATTCTCTCTGTTGAGTAATGTCTTCACTGAAACCTGCAATTATAGTTGGTTTCCCTTCTCTCTTTATAGGAAATTTATACATTTTGAATGTATACTCTTCATCACCAATTTTTCTTGTTCCTGTTGATGTCCAAAAACCTTCTTTTAACGCAATTTCATCTTCTTTCTCTATTACTTCTCCTGCTTCTTGTCCGAAAAATTCCAAAGCAGTCTTTCCAATTATTTGATCAGGTGTAACTTTGTACACATCATAAAGATAATCATTAAAGAAAGTATATCTCCCATTTTCATCCTTCAAATAAGCAACAGCTGGAAAATTATCTAGAAACAAAGAGAATTTTTCCTCAGATTCACGTAAATCTCTTTCTGCAGTTTTATGCCTAAATACTGTATTTATTTGATGTACTAATTCTGTATATTGACTTTTGGCATCTAATCCTTTTCTTATGTAGTAATCTGCTCCAAGATTTAATGCCTTAATGACTACTTCTTCTCTTCCTCTTCCAGTAAAGATTATGAATGGAATATCATCTTTTTGAGTTTTCAATTTTCTGAGAAGATCTAAACCATTAAGCTCCTCCATCATATAATCACAAACAATAACATCAAATTCTCTGGTTTCTATTCTCTCAAGAGCTTCTAAAGGATTAGAAATTGAAACTACTGATATCTCTCCGTCACTGAGTTTTTCAACAAAATCTTTTGTGATTATAAGGAAATCCTCTTCATCATCAATGTGTAAAACTCTAATTATTTCTTTTTTATTTATGCCAGATTCTTCTAGCTTTAGGTTTTCCAATTGTATAACCTCTATAGA
>JBHLQZ010000278.1:0-2906 GCA_048883065.1 Candidatus Thorarchaeota archaeon
TGTTCTTCTTCTCTGATAATACTTGAAATTTTATAATGATGCAGACTTGCTGATGTCTTAAGAGCAATACCAGATATTTTATAATTAATTAATTCCTCGTGAAGCATATTATCAAAAAATTTATCTACTAAACTAGCCAAATCATAAAATGCAATTTCTGATTCTTTTGCTAACTCAGGATCTAATAAACTTGAAAAAGGGGGCTTTTGCCAAAATTTCAATTCCATCTTTTCTTTTCTTAATAAAGCAAGATCTTCTTCTTCATCAAATCCAGCAATTAATTCTTCTTCAAGTTCTACTGGTTCTTGAGACCTATCGACAAATTCAGGGTGAGATACAACTTTTTGAAGCAATTCAATGATATTTTTCTTTTTAGAGTTTGATGGTATTTTTATATTATTTTTGCTGGCAAATTCTCTTAATTCTTTTACAGTCCATTGAGGAAAATTAAATTTTTTCTGTAATTCTTTTTTTTCTACTATTTTTCTCACCCTTTTAATTTTCGGTAATTGTTGGCTCAATATCTTCAAGTTCTAGCAGTCGTTTTGCCTCTTCCTCTAAATCAACACTAAAAATATCTGTTATTCCAGACTGCTGCATTGAAACTCCATAAATTCTATCTGCATTAACAATGTTTTCTTCTCGATGACTTATCACCATAAATTGAGCTTGAGAAGCAAATTCTTTTATAACCATACTAACTCTATGGACATTCGGTCCATCCAAGGCCGCATCAATCTCATCCATAATGTAAAAGGGAGCTGGGTAAAATTCCTGAACGGCAAAGATAAATGAGAGTGCCACGAGTGTTTTTTCTCCACCACTTAGAATTTCCAGGCTTGAGATTTTCTTCCCCCGAGGTCGAGCTTCGATACTAATTCCTCCTTCAAAGGGTTTATCAGGACGATCTAGGATCATTTTAGCTGAACCACCGGGACTAAGTTTCTGGAAAATTCTACTGAACTCTCTATTTATTTCATGATAAGCTTTCATGAATGTTCTTGTCTTCTCAAGTTCAATCTTATCTATCGCGTCTAAGATTGATTTACGTTCTCTTTGAATAGTCTGTCTTCGCATATCTATTTCATCGAACCTTTCTTTTACGGTATCATACTGTTCAATGGCTTTTAAGTTGACAGGTTCAAGGGCTTTTTTCTTCTTTGTGACATCACTAATATCTGTTTGTAATTCAGCTTCAGTTAAATCTTCAGTGATAGGAGGAAGTGACCCATATTCTTTTGATCTCTGAAATAAAGTCTCAATTTGATCGGTACAAATTATTTTTTTGGATTCATAATTATTTAATTTAGCATTTTCCATAGAAAGATCTGACTTTAAATCATTTAAGATTTTTTGGTATTGCTTTTGTTTTTTCCAAGATTCATCCTTTTGTTGATTGAATTCATCAATTTCTTTTTGTTTCGCCTCCTTTTTTCCATTTTCACTCTCAAGCTGCTGCTTAAATTTTTCTACTTCTTCCAAAATAGATTCTATTTGTCTTTCAGTATCTTTGATATCTTGATTTAATTCTAAAATTTTTTGTTCTCTTTCCTTATTCTTATTTAACTCGTTAATTTGACGTTGTAATTTCTGTAAATCTTTATTCAATTTATTTAATTCTTTTTGAGCCGCTTTTTGTAGTTCCAGTTCTTTAGTTTTTTCGTTTCTCAAAGAATCTATTATTTGTTGTTTATCATCAACATTTTTTTGAATTTCATCTACTTGAGAATTGAAGTTTTCAATATTATTAAGACAGAGTTCAATATTCTGATTAGCCTCTATATTTTCTTTCTTAATATCCTCAATTGAATTAATAATTCTCATCACATTTTCAAGTGCTCTTAAACGATCCATTGTAGCTTCTAATAACTCATTTTCCTTGTCTATTTTTTTTCTTAAGCTTTCTGTTTTTTCCCAAAATTCTTCTTTTTCTGAAATTAATGTTTCAATTTTGTTTTGTAAGGTATTTTGTTCGGAATTAATTTGGTTTATGCTCTCCTCTGTATTGATAATTGAATTTCTTTTTTCCTCATTAAGGATATTTAATTTTCCAATGTCTTCGTCAATTTCAGTTATATTTTCGAATAAGGTTTGGATTCCATGCAATTCTTGAAGCTTCTCTCTTAAATTTTCTACTTCTTTTTGTTTTTTATCAATCTCATCTTGAATCTTCGAGATATTTTCCCAGTAAGTCTCTTTTAGATCTTTTAATTTTTTAATTTCAATTTCTAGTTTTTCTTTCTGCTTTTGTTTCTCATTAACTACTTCATTTCTTTCTTCAATTTCTAATTCAGAATTTTTAATTTTTTCAGTTAATTCCTTAATTCTATCATTAATTTCTTCAAGTCTTCTAGTTAATGCTGATAAGGTTTCTGAATTATGCGTTTTTGAAAGACTTAATTCTGACAATTTTTTCTCGGCACTATTAAGATCATCGCCTTGCGATTTGATGTTTTCAGAGATGTCTTCTAATTGCTTATATAAATCTTGACTTTTTGACATAGTTAATTTTCTTAATGAAATGTAGATATTTTCAAGAATTTCCATTAAATCCTGTACAAAACTATCGAAGGTTGAGGTTGATTCTTGTACTTCTATATCAGCAGATTCTTTCACTCTATCAATTAATTGATCAATAGTTGAATCTGCATTATCAGTAAATAATTTTAAGGTTCGGAGTATAGAATTTAACATATCTGACATCTCAGGTGATTCCTCTATATCCATACTAATCCCTTCAACACTTTTCATGATATCTACAATATCTAAAATAAATTTTTTGAAATCTTCAGCAGAGGTTTCAATTGCTTCTGCATTTGATAATTGGATGTTGCTTTTAATAGATTCAACAGAAATATTAATGTTTTGAGTGAGCATATTTAAAATTTGAAGAATTCCAGTTATAT
>JBHLQZ010000279.1:0-2892 GCA_048883065.1 Candidatus Thorarchaeota archaeon
CTATTTTCGTAGCATCCACTTGTTCAGCAAGTAGCTCTTTTATTCCTTTAACCATATTTGTTATGTCAATTACTTGTGCGGTCAGTAATTCATCGTATTCTCTTAAGTGAGTTGTTACAACAGTATCAAGTTCCTTGTTCAGATTTTTAGTATCCTTATTCAATCGATCTATTTCTGATTGGAAGTTTGAAACAATAACTTCATTTACGGCATTTAATTCATTCGTAAGTTGTTCATGTGTCTTAGTATAGGCAACTTCTATACTTTCCTTAAGACTCTGGTTTTTATCTATGGCCTGCGTTTTTCCTTCTTCCAACGTTCTTAGAAGTGTTTCTTCAAGTGTTTTCAATGTCGTTGCTTTTGTGTTATGAAGTTCTCCAGTATACTTCATTATTTCATTTTCAATATTCTTGATTTCTATTTTCTCGCTTTCAATTTGTTTTGCTTTTAACTCTTTGCTGTATTTATCAATCGACTTTGTTGTACCCGTTAATTCTTTCATTTTTTTATCAATAGTCTGAGAAAACTCTTTTAGTGATGTTTGATATTCGTCGCTAAACTCTTTGAAGCGTAGTTGCAAATTATCTGCAAATCCCTTAGCCAGCGATCCCATCATATTCGTAAAGTTTTGTAAGGTTGTTGATATTCTTAACTCACTGTTCTTGGAGGCTTGGATAAGAGGTCGATGGATTTTTTCTGAGACTTCTGTACTAAAGGTTTCTTTAAACTCAGTTTGCTTATCTTTTAGAGCAGTGATTTTCTGAGTTAAAGACTCTTCAATATTCTTATCAAATTGTTCAAAATGCTTCGCAATTAAATTTGTGTAGCGTTCTATATGTTTATCAAACAGTTCTTTAGATTCCATAATTTTGTTTTTATCAAGATTTTCAAAAAATTCAGAGATTTCTGCTTTTATTTCCTTGATTTCATTCATTACTTGGGTTTTGGAATTCTCTGATGTTTCAAGGGCCTCTTTAGTGTATTCTTTCAAATAATCAATTGTTCCTTTCATGTTGGATTCAATGTGAACCGAAAATCTGCTTTCAATATTTTTAATAGTAGTCTGAAGTTCTTCGAATAAGGAGTGTGTATTACCTGAGAAGAATACAACAATTTGATCAAAGGTAGTAGAGAAATTTAAAATGTCTGTTGAAATCTTTGTAAGAATTTCTCGAACGCTTTCTGATAAATTCCTAAGTTTGCCTTCCGAATCGGTTTTTATGGAGTTCTTAACGCGTATCAATTCAGGTTCTATTTCCTCTAATTGAGATTGAAGTGTATCACTGATCTTGAGTGATACATCATCCAGATACAAGCTCAATTTTCCTATCAATTCATTCATCTTTTCTTTGAGTATTAAGTTATATCTTTTGTAAATTCCTTTTTCTTCATTAGATTCTTCCTTGAGGAGCGTTTGTAACTTCTTTTTCGTTTCAGCACTCTCTTTTTGAATTGATTTTTGAAATGTTGATATCTTGTTATCTAAATCAGTTTGAAGCGTGGCAAATAAATTATCTAAGGTTTCCTTTTCTTGATTGATTGTAGTAGTAGTATTAGTCGTAAAATTTCCAAAAATTTGATCAAAAGTAGTGAATTCCGTTCTCAAGTGCTCCGAAACCGTATTTTTGAATTCATTTGAGGTATTCTTGTGTTCTTCGATATTCGCATCTCGGCCTGTTTCTATTTCCCTTAGAAAGGCCACAACTTCGTTAGAAAATGTAGTGGCTAAGTGAGTCACTCCGCCATCAAGATACTTATGAAGTTTATCAAGTGTCTCAAGTCTTTCATTTGCTGCGTCATTTATAACTTTGCTTAGACTCTCTATAAGATTATTATCTATTTCTTCGCGCGTTTCAGAATGAGTGGCGATTATTGAATTATTAAATTCAATAAGTTGTTCGTAATCGTCTTTAGCGTTTTCTAAGTGGCTGTCCAGAATTTGATTTACCTCTTCCTGAATTATTTTGCTATTTGTACTAAACGTTTCTTTATTTTCAGAGAGTATAGAGTACACTTTTGTTTCTAATTCTCTACTGAATTTCCTGCTGTCCTCTATGAGTTCATTAAAAGTTAATTTAATAGATTTCTCTACACGAGTTGCAGTATTTTTATATTCCTCAAAACGATTTGACATATGACTTGATATTGATTGAAATAGGCTCGCCAGTTCTTTCATAAATTCATCAGAGAATTGGGTAATAGTATTCTCTGTTTGCGCTCTTAGTTTGGTCAGGCCATTCCTATATTCCTTTACATGGGTGGTAACTTCATTCTCATGAGTGAGTGTAATCTCGTCGACATTTTTCTCGAACTCAATTAAATTATTTTTCCTTAGTTGTGCAATTTCTTCAATGGCTTTCAAAGAATTTGAATGAAGAACTTCTACTATTCCCTCTAAATCTTCAATCCACCCATCCCTCTTTCCTGCTAACTTTACTTGATATTCTTCAATCTCGTCAATTAATGTCTTCTGAAGAATTGATTCAAAGGCAGAAATAGCGGTACCAAATTCTTGTTTCGAAAGATTAATATTGGTAACATATTCTGATGCGATTTCGTCTACGCTCGTTTTATATTGCCCAAAGATGAAATTTACCTTATCAAAAGCTTTTGTAATGAAATCCGTCAAGTCTTTTTGGTATTCTTCGATGTATGTTGAAAAATCTTCTTGAATTTTTATTTCAAATGCTTTCAGATCGTCTTCGAATTCATCTTTTTGAGTGGAAATATTGACTAATGTGATTTCTCCTAGACTTTTGGGGAGTTCCATAATTTGGTCAAAATTCTTGTTTATTTTTTGAGTAAAGCGATCTCCTAAACTGGAAATTTGTGTGTTAATTTTTTCTATTGAAACTGTAAGTGCATCATCTATTTTGTTGTCTATTGATTGCT
>JBHLQZ010000280.1:0-1625 GCA_048883065.1 Candidatus Thorarchaeota archaeon
GTTTTCCTCAGCAGGCATATATGGGCAGCCTGACTTGTGAACCTCATGATCTCCATTGCTTTGAGGATTCTTGTCATCATTTGTAATGCTTCTATTGGAGTGATTCCTAAATCAAGTAATTTCTTATAGGAATAATCGAGATGCCCTTTTTCAAAAAGATCAACAGGAGTTCTATCATCAGAAGCAATCAACAAATTTCTTGAATCTATTTTGTTTAAATCTATATCTGAAAGAATATTAGTTAAATCCTTTGCAAATGAGCCTTCTCTTATTTGTAATTTCATGCCTAGTCTTAATTTTTCTAATGCTTCTGATGCTGATGTAGCTTCATGATCTGAAGAGATACCAGCAGCAATATAAGCTTGTAATTCCTTTCCTTTCAATAGAGGAGCATGTCCTTCTATTATTTTTCCTGCTTCTTTTGTAGCGTCAATTTTACTAATTACATCATCAAATCGTTGAATAACACCAGGATAATTCATCATTTCTGCTAATGCAAAAATCTCTTTCCGTTTTATCAATTCGTCTATGTTTCTCGAATCAAGAATAGCTCCTGAAGTTTCAAAACCAGAAAGAGATGGAACACAAGAAGGTAGTTCAATTAAAAACCTGATTGGAGAGTATGAAGCTTCAGAAATTAGGAGATCTAAGCCTTTAACTCCTGTGATATTTACAAGTTCATGTGGATCCATAACCACAGTAGTTGTTCCACGTGGAATAACAGCCTTAGTAAATTCAGAAAGAGTAAGCATTGACGATTCTATATGGATATGAGATTCTATTAATCCAGGACATACAACATGATTTGAAGTATCTATAATTTTGGTTTCTTGTTTTTCAAAATCCTCACTTTTTAATCCAACATGTACAATTTTCCCATTTGTTACAACAACGTCTGCTTTTAGAATTTCTTTTGTATAAACATTAACAATATCCCCACCCTTCAGAATTATATCAGCTTTTACCTCTCCTAAAGCTGCTTTAATAATCCCTTTAGTATCCAATACGACCACAAGATAACATATTTATTTTAAATAAAAAGGTTGGGGAATTCAATAAACTACATAAGAAAAATTTTATTAAATCCCGATTTATTCTATTTTTGATATTTTTGAAAGTTAAAGTCGTATCAGATTCAGCTATGGATTTACCAATGGAAATTATTAAAAAACACAATATTCGTGTTGTTGCTCATATTGTCCATTTTGAAGAAAAGGAGATGAAGATAGGGATAGAGATATCTGTAAAAGAATATTATCAAATGATGGAAAATATGGATGAGATTCCAACAAACGCTCCTCCTACACCTCAAGATTTCTATGATATGTTTCATTCTATTTTTGAAGAAGAAAAATGTGATCAGATTATTTATATTGGTGTTTCTGAAAAATTATCTTCTACAATAAATGTTGCAAGAATTGCTTCTAGAAAAATCGATAAACCAATTACAATACTAAACACTGAATCAGCCTCAGGTGTGGAAGGATTAATAGTTCTTAGTGTTATTAATCTTTTGAAGAAAGATAAATCAGTAGAAGAAATTTTAGAAATAATTGAAGACTTGAAAAATGAATATATTTTAATGGTTGGTTTTCATACTCTTGAAAATGTTCATAAATCTGGAA
>JBHLQZ010000280.1:1635-2890 GCA_048883065.1 Candidatus Thorarchaeota archaeon
ATTAAAATCAAAATTTATACTTAATCTTACGAAACTTATAGGGATTAAACCTATAGCTGTTATGGAAAAACCAGGAATTTTGAAATCAAAATTACCAGGATTTTTCACTGAAAAATCTATGGAAAAACGAATTGTAAATAACGTAATAAAAAAAGCAAAAAAAGAGGTTTGCTATGACATGATTATATCTCACGTACAAAATCCTAAAGCTATTGAAAGAATTCATAAGAAAATTATGAAAAAAATAAAAATTAATGATTATTATACTACTGAAGCTTCACCTGTTGTTGGAACTAATACTGGAAAAGGTACAGTAATTGTTTCATTGTTTCCTTCAATTGATTAGTTTATGTTATAACGTAAATTCCAATGTAAAGATTTATACAATATTAGAATGAATGAATAAAAATGAAGATTAGTGTAATAACTGATACTGCAGCTGATTTACCAGCTGAAATTATAAAGAAGAATGATATTGGCATTGTACCACACACAATTTCTTTTAAAAAAAATTCCTTTAAACTAGGAGAAGATATCTCTTTCATTGATTATTATAAAATACTTGATAATCTAAAAACAATTCCAGATACTGCGAGTCCTGAACCTGCTTATTTTTTTAATATCTTTAAAGAAAAACTAGAGGAAAATAAAACCAACTATGTTTTTTGTGTTACGGTTTCAGCTGAATTAAGCGCCACATATTCGTCAGCAAAAATAGCTGCAAGGAAGATTGGGGGGAATGTAATTTTGATTGACTCTGAAGCAGCTTCAGGTTTGCAAGGTTTAATTGCTTTAAATATTGTTAAGTTAGCAGAAAAGGGAGTTTCCATAGAAGAGATCCAAGATTCTGTAGCTAAAATGAAGAAAGAATCAGTTCTTACTGCTGGTTTTCATACGTTAGAAAATATCTATAAATTTGGTAGATTAAAATCAAAATCAATCTTACTGCTGACAAAATTTCTGAAGGTTAAACCAATACTTGTTTTAGAAGAGAAGAAATTTCTAAAACTAAAGTTTCCAGGTTTTTTTTCTGAAGCTAATATGTTAAATAGAATAGAGAAAACTGCACTTAAGAAAATAAACAAAAACTTAGTTTTTGATATGGTTGTATCTCATGTAGACAATATTGAAGGAGCTAAGAAACTTATAGATAAGATAAAAAAGAAAATTAGAATAAAGAATGAATATATAACATTTGCAACACCATTAGTTGGAACTCATACTGGATGGAAAACAATTATTTTATCTTTAGTTC
>JBHLQZ010000281.1:0-2878 GCA_048883065.1 Candidatus Thorarchaeota archaeon
TTGATATTAAAAAGAGTATTACTTAAAGATTGTATTGTTGAAACAGTACCATCTAACCTTAAAGCAGATTCATTGATCTTATCTACAGATTGAAATTTTTTTCTCAATACCATATATATTATTATTTGAACAACAACTATTATACAAACAGAAAAGATAATCATCGATAATATGATTTCTTCCATTATAATTTCACCTCCCTTGAATAAATAATAATTTTTATCTTACTTTTTATTTATTTTTACAAATTTATATATTTTTAATAATTAGATTTATAGAGTCAAATACTCGAATTTACACAATTTCTTGGGATATCACCATATAAAGATAATATTCGTCTTTAAATAGTTCAATTCGGTTTTTACAAATATGTCTTATTACTTTGAAAGATAATAAACCATGATTGAACTTCAAAATGAAAATCCTTTTAATGAATTACCTGAAGCCTTAGTTGTTGATATGTTAAGTCAGTGCGATTCTATTGGATTGAAATTATCGAAAACGTTCGAGAATCTATATGAAATTAGAAAAGACATTAGAAACCAACTTAAAGAAAAAGATTTGCTAAAAAAGGATTCAGATATAATGCTAACTCCTACTTATCCAACATCTTGTGCTGTTGATGGCTCATTTTCTATTGATAAATTACTTTCAACAGATATAGTTGCTGCTGCAGGAGTAGCTGTTGAAGGTTTAGCTCCTCCCACAGAAGTACGACATTGACCAAGACCACGTCATGATTCTCAGATTTTTACAATTAATCATAATAACTCAACAAATTATATTACTAGCGCAATTATGATGTGTATGGAACTTTCTCTAGCAGTTAAAGCACCTCACAATGTGGTTTTCTTCGATGGATCATTTGTAACTCCATTGGTTTACATGAACCAAGCATTTAATACATATGAAAGGGCTCCAGAAGAATTAAAGGAAGATTTCAGTAAAAGATTGAAATTAGCTTTAGCAGCATATATGAAGGCAATACTGTCAAAAAAGACTGATCAAATTTATGTTGCTGTTCCGAAGTATACAACTAGACAAGAAATAACACATAATATTTTGCATATGAATAGCAACTATGAGGATCGATCTCTTCTCTCTTTTATATTAAAACCAGGTGAAGTTGTTGGACCGACAAAAGTCCAAATGATTACAAGAGACTGGAGAGTAGAAAATGCTCCATCTAATTCTGAATCTTTGGTGAAAAGAGTCATAGAATATTTAGAGAGTTTACGTATTCTTTACTATCGTCCATATGATCATCTGCCTGCGTTAAGATTAGAATTATCTCCAGATGTGGTAAATAACCCAAATAGATTTTCAGTTTTATTAGAATCGGTAAAATCTCAGTGCAGTGTTCCTGGACTTATGGAACCTTTTCCATTATACTTGGCAGATAGAATGGCAAAACACTTAAGAACTGCTTTACCAGCGGTGAGAAAAACAGCAACTCAGGAAATGAGTTTTAAATGGCCGGGAAGTTATTCAGATTTGTATTTTGCCATGCATGGTTATAGAACGGAATGGGGGAAGTGAATTGAAACATGGAAAATTTAAAAAATAACTATGATAAAGCCGAAAATATTGGTGTTGTAGGATCACCCTCATCTACAGGAGAATTGACTTTAGATATTGTAGGTACGGCAGTTAATAAAGGTTTAGTTGGTAAATTAGCTATTTTTAACTATTTTCAAGATTCCAGTGATCATTTTGCTTTAGGCCAAATCACAGAAATAATAATGCAGAACGTTTGGACACAAGATCCTACTATGAGAGGTATTATACGTCAAAGAGGGAGAGTTGATCCTATAACTGAAAAACAAGATATACATCTAGCAAAAATGAGAATTAGTTCTGTACTTGCGATTGATGATCAAAGAATTGAACCAAGTATATTTGGAACCGTTCCCTCCACAGGTACTTCAATAAAATTGCTAGATGATAATTTAATGGAAATCATCTTTGAAAAATTCAGAGATCAACTATTCTATTTAGGAAAATCATATGGTACAGACATTAAAATGCCGATATGGTTTAAACATTTCGGAACTGGAAAGACAGGTGCAGGAGAAGCTTACCATATAGGTATTTTTGGGAAAACAGGTTCAGGGAAATCCGTGTTATCAAAAATGATCATGCTTGGCTATGCTCAACATCCTGAAATTTCTATATTTATCTTAGATCCTCAAGGAGAATTTTCTAGAGATATAAGAAATAATGACAAAATAAAAGAGATTTTAGAAAAGAAATATAAAAGAAAAATTGAGCTATATAATCTACATAACTTAGTGCTGTCCAATTGGGAATTATTTAGGAAGATATTAGCAAATAGTGAGTTTTTCGCGAGGCTAGGAGTAATCCATATAATTAATAGAATGCAAGCGGCTATGGAAGTACAGAAAGCTTTACGAAGTACTAAACCTGTAAGTTCAAAGATAACTAGCTTTGCAGGAGAATCATCAATGGAAAAGAATACGCTTCCAAAAACATTTCAAAAGGCTTCCTTCGATAAAGTATGGGATGCACTTGGAGAAGATAATGTTCAAAAAATGATTTATTCTTCAAAAGATCTCAAGGCAAGAGTACAAAATAATTACCAAAATGCTGAAAAGGCAGACTATTTCGAAATTTGGAAAAAAATCGCTAATTTATTTAAATATGAAGGCAGAAAAAACGCAATAGGTATTTATGATTTGGTTAAAAAAATTAGTGATACTTCAAAAAATCTAGTTATTATTGATCTATCTGAAACTGAAGTTCCTCAGGATGTATTATGGAAGGATTCGATTAAGCAGATTGTTATAGGAGAGTTTATTAGAATGATCTCCCGAGAAGCTGAGGAGAAATTCAAACAAAATAAGATTTTAAATACTCT
>JBHLQZ010000282.1:0-2877 GCA_048883065.1 Candidatus Thorarchaeota archaeon
GAAGAAAATAATTTTTTTCCTTTTCTTTTTTCTTTTTACTTTTTTTAAAATAAAAAAATAAAATTAGGTGTATGGATTTGGATACCCTAATTTTGTTAGTAGTTTTAAAATCTTTACACCAAAGCGCACTTTAAAGTCCAATTTCTTAGCAGTTACATTCAACTTTTCTACTCTTAAATAAGGAACTTCGTTATTTATTCCCTTCTTGCGTTCTTTAGAAATCATATCAATGCTTTTCAATAAATCTGGTATTGTTCCAGAAAGTGAGATATCTTGAACAGGAAACTTTTGTTCTCCGTTCTTAATATACCATCCACTACCAGTTACCGCAAACCTTCCACTACTCATGTCAGACATATGAATTCCCATGAAACTTTTCAGCATAAAACCTTCTTTTGTTTCGCTTATCATTTCTTCAACTGATGAATTACCAGGTTCAATGATAGTTGCAAAAGAACCAATTCGAGGTGGTGCTTTAACTGGATTTCCACCAAATAGTCCTCCTCTTCTAGCTTTACCGTTACTTTCCATATTAAGCTTACCTGCATAATATGAATCCAAGTAGTATGTTTGCAGAACTCCTTTCTCTATTAGTTTTGTACGTTGAGTTGGAACTCCTTCACCATCATACAGAGCTGATGTAACCAAATCTTTTCGAAGAGGATCATCAATAAGAGTGAAGTTTTCAGGTGCAATTTGATCTCCAATCATATCAGAATAAACAGTATCTCCTCTAGAAGCTTTATCTCCTCGAAGAAGATTCGTTAAAACATCAAACAATCCTCCGAAAGCTCCATAAGATCCCTCAGGAGTAATGATAACAGGATATTCACCTGCAACCGACATAGTTCTAGGTTTTGCACTTTCGAGTACTTTGCTTATAGTTGTTTTTGCAATAGATTCAGGATTTAGGTCGCCTAGTTTTCTTGAACCTTCAGCATGAATGTCATATACAGGAAAACCATGTGATGATAAATATCCAATACCTAAACCATATCCTGCATCTTTTTCATGAAGATTCAAACCTTGAGAATTCTTCAAAAAACTTTCTCCAGAACCAAGAAAACCGAAAGAAACTAGGAAATGAATATTCTTAGGTAATTCTTCAAGATGGAGTTTTTCAAATATCTCTGCCATTCCTTCTGGCTTTATAGAATATAGTTTTTTATCAAGTGATAATTTTTCTTTGGTTTCTTTTAGCTCAGGAAAAGGTTTCAAATCTGTATCCTTTTTTTGTGTTTTTGCATTTTGAATTGCTAGATTTATTGTATGCTTAATATCATTTTCCTGGAATGAAGAAGTGTATGCAAAACCTAAAGCATTGTTTGCTATTACTCTAAACGCAAGTCCATGCATAATTCCCATATTATGCTTAGGTTTCTTTTTTTCAATTTCTAAATTGTATGCTTTTTCATTTACACCATAAGCTTCACAGTGTGATGCACCAGATTTTTTTGCATACTTCAGACCAGTTTCGAGTGCTTTTTCAATTTTAATACTTAATTTATTTTCTGACATTTTTATCACTTAACCTATTACAATATTTTTTATTGCTATCCATCCTGCTGTTCCAGCTACTGGAACGCTTTGACCATCTTTTCCACAAAATCCAGTACTAATTAAAGGATCTCCCATTTCAGGAGAAATTCCAATGATTTTGTTGAGAGTTTCCAAAGTATTTCCTGCTAAAGTAGTCGGGCGATATCTTTGACCTATCTCACCATTTTTAATTTCATATACTTCTCCAACACCAAAATTAAATGTACCTTCGATTGAACTTACTTGACCTCCTCCCGCTTGTAATAATAAGTACCCGTTTTTAATTAGCTCGAAGAGCTCTTCATGATTCATTGGATTTTTAGCAGGTGCTATAAAAGTATTAGTCATTCTAATTATCTGTGGAAACGCATATGATTCTACTCTCGAGTTTCCTGTTGATTTTGTATTAAATTGAGCAGCTGATGCTCTATCATGAAGATAAGTTTCAAGAATACCATTTCGAATAATATGTGTTCTTTGTCCAGGTACTCCTTCATCATCGTATTTTATATTTCCAAAATGTTCGACTTTATTGACTTTCTTCAATTTTCCATCATCTATCATGTTAACATTTGAATTAGCTATTCTTTTTCCTAATTTACCTTTTAGAACCCCTGCATTTTCTGCCAAATCAGCTTCTGCACTATGTCCTGCAGCTTCATGAGCAAATACATGGTTTAATGTTCCATCTATAACCGCTGGATATCTACCGTTTTTAAGTTTTGGAGCTTTAAGGCCTTCTAAAGCTCTTTCTTTAGCTTTTTCTCCTATTTCTTGAGGTGATCTTACATCCATTAACTCTAATCCTCCTAAATGACCTGCAATAGAATAAGTCTCTATGGTTTCATTTCCTTCTCGGGCAACAGAAATAGCACCCAATCTTAAGTAAGGAATTGAATAATTAATCCTTGTTCCTTCAGTTGTTGCTAGTGTCATATTTCTTAGTACTTCTCTATAAACTGATGTTCTCGACTTAATTTTTTCATCTTCTTGAGCTTTATCTGTCTCAAAAGTCATCTGGATTTTTTCATCAAAACCTATATCATCAATTTTCTTTTTCTGCTTTCCTTCAAAATCATCCTCAAAGATTTTAATTTCAGCTAACTTAATGTCATCTTTCTTATGTTTGAGATTCAATTTATTTGCTTGTACTGCCATCTTAATAATATCTGTAAAATTATCAATAGGTCCATAAGCAAATCCCCAAGCTCCATCTTTTAAAATCCTAATTCCTATTCCTGATTCTATCCCTGTAGTGCTTCGCTCAACTTTTTTGTTAACAGTTCTAATTTGGGTCATTAAAGAATTTTCAATTCTTAAATCAGCATAAGTAACGTT
>JBHLQZ010000283.1:0-2854 GCA_048883065.1 Candidatus Thorarchaeota archaeon
AACATGCTATCACCGCAGCCAAGGTTGTTTATAATTTTTTAAAAGACTCGGGAATAAAGCCAACCTTGAAGTTTAGCGGTTCAAGAGGCTTCCATATTGCAATATCAAGCAATGCATTCCCTGAAAAGATTGATTTTAAAGAGACCAGAAAAAGATATCCTGAAATGCCTCAAATATTGGCAGAGTACATATCTGAAGAAATAAAAGAACAATTATTAGAAGAACTAATAGCTTTAGAAGGTGGGGTTGCCTCTTTGGTTAAGACTGTTAAATCTGTTTCAGAACTATCTCCTTTTGAGTTTGTTGACATAGAAAAAAACTGGGGCAATCGTCATTTGTTTAGAATGCCTTACTCTTTGCATCCAAAATACTGGTTAATTTCTCTGCCAATAAAGTTTAATGACCTAAAGAACTTTAAAAAAGAAATGGCAAAACCAGAGAATTTTAAAACAGATGCCAAGTTTTTGATTAACAAAGAGGATGAAGCAACAGAACTTTTAATTAAAGCCTTGGATTGGAAGGCCAAGCAACCAAAAGAAGTTATAAAGCCAAAAAGAATAAGAAGAAAATCTAAAACACCAATACCAGAAGATTACTTTCCTCCATGTATGAAGCTTATATTAAAAGGCTTGTCTGACGGAAGAAAAAGATCTTTGTTTACATTGTCAACGTTCTTAAGGGCAATGAGCTGGAAACCAGAAGACATAGAAAAAAGAATAAGGGATTGGAACTCGAAGAACTTTCAGCCTTTGAGCGAAAGGTCTATTAAGACTCAGTTGAAATGGCATTTTAGGCAGAGCAGAGAACTGATGCCTGCTAATTGTTATTCTCATTTGTTTTATGTTTCAATTGGAGTTTGTAAGCCTAATCAATATTGTCAGAAGAATCCTGTGAATTATCCTTTTAGGTTGATGAAAAAGAATAGAAATTTAAGATAACAAGTGATTCTATGAAATTAATAACAATTGTCTATTTATCACAACAATATTATCGACCCTTCTAATAATTAATTATCTTCCTTTGAATTGTGATATTTTTCTAATTTCTTTACTACTCAAAGTGGGAAAGAATCAATATTTCCTATTCTTAAGAATTAAATAGAATGAGACCTTATCGTTGTCCAATAGATGAAAAGACTTACTCTAATCGTTGTCCAAAGGGACATCGTTACCCCTCATATAATTGTCTCATATGCATTCAGAAAGAAAGAGTTTAAATGTTTTAGTGTTTATCTTTTAATTATGGGTTTCAGAAACTTGGTTAGAGATGAAGCACAGCTAGATGAAGTGGCTGATCTGTTAGCTAAACAAATAAAAGATACTCACGAGGATGTTGTTTCCAGATATACAAGAGTTGTATTTGATACTGTCACATTTTTAGGTGAAACATCCTCTATTTCCTGTTATTCTAAATCTAATGTAAACAAAGAGATTATGCAGAAAGGTGTTTATTCTCAAACGGCTGTTGCTGATCTTCTTCCCCATAATATAGATGAGATTGGTGTTGCAAGAGATATAAAAGAAGTCAGATTTAATTTTGAGCCTAAGAATATACCATTACCAACAGAAGAAAATTTTTATGTGGAAAAAATACCTTATGGAATCGAGATGTTTGATGAGGAATTTAGAGAATTTACAAAAGATAATAAAGATACAATGGTCTCGAGATCTTTAGAAGTTGAGCAGAGAATAATTGTAAATTCAAGAGGCGGTAAAGTAGTCCAAACTGTTCCATTTTTCTTAATTGGATTTCGTTGTGGTTATCAACCAATTCCAACCTCAAGAGATATTAGCCTTGTTTGTAATTCTGAACGTGATATAAAAAATATGGTAAATTCTATTAAATTTTTACCTGATCCAACTCCTGATAGAAGAATAAAAAAATCTAAAACTTTCAGTGAAGCATTTCAAGAACTCTCCAAAATTTCTCGTAAATTGAAATTTGGTAATTTACAAAAAGCAGGACTTAAATTAAAAGGACTCTATGATGTGATTGTGATTACAGGTGTTCCTTTTCATGAAATTTTCGGACATCAGTTTGAAGAACCTATTAGAATGCTCGAGTTTGGAGAATCGGCAACATTTAGATATGGTCAAAATGTTAATGAAAAAATAATTTTTAAAGACGATCCGAGTCAAACAGTAAATGGATTAAAAGTTCAAGGTTTTACATATGTAGATCCTTATGGAAGAAAAAGAGAGCCAAGAATCCATATAGAAAACGGTAAAGTAAAAGAATTTTTAGGAAGCGAGTATGTAGATTCTGAAAAATTTAAAGACTATCTTGGTTTAGAGAAAAGTGAATTTGTAGGAAATGCCTCACAGTATATAGATGGTGCATTTCCGCAACCAAGAATGAGTTGTACTTTTCTTGATGGCACTAAAGAAAGTATAGATTGGGAAGGAAAGATAGTAGTAGTGCCCAATGAAGGATCTACAGATACTAGAACAAAAAATTATGAGGTTAAATCATCAGAATGTTATGTTATAAAAGATGGTGAACCTAAAAGAGTAAATCCATTGAAAGTGTCAGGAGGAATTAATCAGGCCTTTGAGAATCTCCATGTCTTAGATGATGTAACTTATCAAATTGGCATGTGCGAAAAACTTAATCCTGTCTATAATTCCATTTATAATCCAGAACCTCTAATAGCACAAAACCCAGTATCTCAACTTGCAAGGAGTCAGTTGTGGGAAAATCAACAAGTCTATTCTAGACCAATTTCTGAGCCTCACTTACAAATATTAATTCATTAATCTTTCATCAACGCTTTTTAAGTTTAAAGATTAAATTAATCATGTGATTCAAGGTGGAGTTAATAACAATTGTGCGTTTATCACAACAATATTAGCGT
>JBHLQZ010000284.1:0-2849 GCA_048883065.1 Candidatus Thorarchaeota archaeon
GAATAAATATTCATCTATAACAAGCACTGTTAATGTTACCGTCCCTTAAAGTGAATCTAGTTATTTTTTTCTTTGAATCCTATGAAAATATTTGATCTTGAGAGTAAAAAAGGAGAGAAAGTTTTTGGATATATTGACATGTTTGAATATCCTCATGGCACAAAAGAAAAGCTCCCTATTGTTCTGATAGAAGGCGTTGAAAGTGGTGCAAATTTTCTTTTAAGTGGTAATATACATGGTGATGAAGTTCATGGTTTAGTAACACTCCAAGAAGTAATAAAGGAGCTTGACCCTACTAAAATGAAAGGAACAGTTGTTATCATTCCAACATTAAATCCAGCAGGACTTCTCACATTAACCAGATCTCCCTTTTATGACCGATCAGATCCTAACAGATTGTGGCCTGATCCTAGTCCAAAAAAAGAACCTAAATTGAAATATGATGATCCCTTTGATGAGAATCTAGATCCCAAAAAACACCCAAACATTCAAGAATCTTTCTACAAAAAATTTGCTGAATATTTTGATCAATTTGATTATTTTATTGATTTACATTGCCATTCAGTTAGATCATTTCCTTATTCATACTTAGACAGAGTTTACTATGATGAAGAAAAAGAAGGAGAGAAGGAGAAAGCACAACAACTTTTTGATCAAGCTTATGAGATGGTAAAAGCATTAGGTTTTACAATTGTTTTTGAAGATCCTCCTAAACATTATTTCAGACAGGATCTGCATAGATCTACAACTGGAAGTTTTCTAAATAAGAACAGAAAACCAAGTTTTACAGTTGAATTAGGTTCCTCCAATCTAGTGGATTTAGATATTGTGAAAGCAGCAAAAACAGCTGTTCTAAATGTATTGAAATGGTCAAAAATAATAGAAGGTGAAATAGAAGAAATAAAATCCATACCTGTATTAAGGGAAAAATTATGGAGAGAAATTCTGATAAGAACAAAAGAATCTGGTTTTTATATTCCAGTTGTGAAGCATGGAGAGATTGTTCAAAAGGGTGAGGTTATAGCTGTTGTACACGATATTTTTGGTGAAATTAAAGAAACAATCCTTGCCCCAGACTTTGGTACAATTATGGCTTTTTATGATGATATAAGATGCTATCCAAATAGTGAAATTGCTTCTTTCCTCGTAGAAAATAAAGTAGATGCAATTTGCCCTTGGGAATACGAAGAAAAAGAAGAGAAAAAAGAAGAAAAAGGCTAGTTAGAACTTAATCTTCTTCCAAATCTAATATTTCAACTCTCATATCTGGTAGCTTAGCCTTAAATTCGTCACCATATGATAATTCACCGATTCCACGACCTATATGCATTGGAATCGTTATATCAGCTTTGATTTCCTTAGCAGCTTCAACAGCTTCTGGAACATCCATCACATAAGTTCCTGAAACAGGAATTAAAGCGATTGTAGGTTTAAGATTTTCCATTTCCGGAATTTTATCTGTATCACCTGCATGATATACTCTAGTTCCATCTATATTCAGAATAGGACCTATATGACCAGATGATTTGGGATGAAAAGGAGTTTTTGTTTCAGGATCTCGAAATCTATGGATGTTGTAAGCTGGAACAGCTGTTATCTTTATTCCTTCCACTTCAAGATGTTCTCCAGGATTTAGCTCCAAGATTTCTCCTTTTTTCTCGATTTTATCTGCCAGAATACTTTGAGTAATTTTTGGTCCAATAAGAGTTGTATTTTCATTAGAAACTTCATTGATAGCTTCTGCATTACAGTGATCAAAATGCTCATGAGTAGAAATTACAACATCAGCTTTAGGCAAACCAGATTTAGCTAATTTATAAGGATCAATATAGATATTCTTACCTTTTGCTTTTATCAGAAAAGCATCATGCCCTAACCAGTGAATCTTTACATTTTCATATTCAAACATTTTTATCGAGAAAAAAATATTGCTACAATATTAAAAATTTTATCAAAAATTTTGCTTTAATTTGAGAATCTTGAAAGAATAAATTATAATAAAAATCAAATAAGAAAAAAAATACTGGATTTTTATCAATAAACTCGTTTTTCATCTACGAAAACAAAGACTTCTTCTGGTATTATGTACCCTGTAACATTGTCACCTACTTTCATCTTTGCATATTTTTCAGCGTCTTCTAAAACATCTACTAGTAAAATTGTACCATCTTTCAAAGTTCCAGTCATTTTAACCTCCGTACCTAAGTACTCAATTGTATTTATTTGATACTCAATAGGGCTTTCTGTTTTAGCATTTAAGAGTATGTTCTCAGGTCTAATAACCAGATTAACAGATGTACCTGTAGGGATATCTTCTTTAATTGAATATTTAACAGTCTCGCCGCTTTCTAACAGAGCTTCATTTTTACCTACAACTTTACCAGTTAGAGTACTAGAAGATCCGATAAATTGTGCAACAAAAAGAGTTTGAGGATCAGAAAAGACTTGTGTAGGTGTACCGTATTGTTGGATTATTCCATCATGAAGTACTGCGATTCTATCACTTATTGCAAGAGCTTCTTCTTGATCATGAGTTACATACACAGTTGTCATACCAATTTTCTTTATAATTGAACGTATTTCTGTTCGAATTTCTCTTCTTAATTTTGCATCTAAATTAGAAAGAGGTTCATCACAAAGAAGCACATCAGGTTCCACAACAATTGCTCTACACAGTGCTATTCTTTGTTGTTGCCCCCCTGATAATTGAGTTGGTAATTTATCAGCTTGATCTTCAAGATGAACTAGTTTTAGTACATCGTGCACTTTTTGTCTTCTATAATCAAATTTCTTATCAATTTCTGCTTTCTTCTCTAAATAAGTTGTTGCTTTACCTCTAGTAAAAATTT
>JBHLQZ010000285.1:0-2846 GCA_048883065.1 Candidatus Thorarchaeota archaeon
AATAATAGAAGATAAAATTCTTCTAATGGGTCTTCAAGAAGCAGGTAAAACAGCTATCAAAGATGTTGTATTTTTTGATAAAAATCCAGATGACATTCATGATTATCTAGCAACTGTTCATTATCAGAGAGATTACATTGATGAAGAAAAGAAAACCATTGTAATAGATTCAGGGGGGCAAGAAGCTTATTGGAATGAAGCTGTAACACAATTTCGACATCTTGTATTCACTGGAGTTAAATTACTCATTTGGATAGTTGATGTAACTCGACCTGATCTTTTTGAAGAGTCAGAAAGAAGATTTAGTTTTACCATCAGACAATATAAGAAAGACAATCCAGAAGGTATGATTTACATTTTCTGTCACAAAGTTGATCTTCTTCAACCTGAACAGATGGTGATAGTTTATAATCATATCTGCGAAATGTTTGATGATCCAAGATTTAAAATAAAATATGAAAATACAAGTATTTACTTTCCTGAAAGTTTGAAAGAGTTAGTTTTCACAATAATGAAAGAAGCAGGAATAAAAGTAGAGTGTTATGAATTGATTTCTAATATTGGAGAAAAAGTAGAAAAAAGCGAAGATTTTCAGAGATTCATTATTGTACATAAAGATGATCCTAAATTACAACAAATAATGGATTATTTTATTCCTGATCCTCAGCAAGATTTACCAACATTAAGTAAAGAAGAATTAACTTTTGATTTTACAGAACATGATTTTGTAGAACTTATACTTTTTGATAAAAACACTCTTTCTCCAACAACTGGTGTTAATTTTATTTCAACAGTAGGAATTGAAAAATCAATGAATTATATCTTAGCTCTACATGATTTTAAAGAGATTATCAAAGAAAGAAGAGATGAACTTCCTTCAAAAGGTTCAATTTGCATTTCCTCAGATAATAGTATTTATGGTTTAATTTTCAATATTCAAGATTATTACTTATTATTGACATCTTTTAGAGAATTTTCTGAAATGAAAAGAACTGCTATTTACGATCTTATGTTTCAATTTACAAAAGCAAAAGAGGAAGTAATCAATCTTCCAGAAACTGAAATCTTGAATTTTTCAAAATTTTTAGTTGATAATAGAGGGAAGATATCTTTGTATTAAATCTAAAATTATGTTATTATGAGCTTGATTATCGATAAATCGTAGAGATTAGCTATTGAAGATACTTGAGCTATTATCAACAAATGCTTTGATTATTTTTTCCTTTTTAAGCAAAGTTTGTTCTAGATTAAAGAATATCCATCTTTTTTTGGAAAAAGCCACTTTTTTGACTTCAATAACTCTATGAGGAAGAATCAACACTAGATCTTCAATTGGAAATTCTTCCTTAATTCCCATTATTTTTTTGAAATCTAAGTCTTGAAGCTTGTTTCTTTCTGCTAAATCAAAAAATTTCATTGCTTTAAGTTCTATTTCTGATAATTTCTTTTGCCCTACAAAAGTATCATATTTCTCTTTCATCACTTGAGTAAACCATTTTGGTTTTCTTATTTCCTTTAGAATCACTCCAAATCGGGTGAATTCTAAATTTAATTCTCTTCTAAGAGACATCTGTTTTAATATAAAGATAACTTCTTCCAATGCTAAACCCAGCTCAAGAGATACTGGAGTAAGATTTACTTCTTTGTCGAATTCTAGATTTTCAACTAATAATCGTCTTTTAGCTTTTTCCATTAATATTTTTCTTATAAGTACATGATATATTAGCCAGAAAAGATCTATTGCGAAAATTCCTGTTATAATTGCCACCAAACCTGAGATTGAATCATATTTTCTCCACTCCAGCTCCGAAGGACTTCCAGCAATTGCTTTTCGGAAAAGACTATCTTTAATAGGTTTCTTGACAAATAGCAAGTAAATTTTAAGTAGGAATTGAGACCATAGAGAATAAATTATTAAAAAGAAAGGTACAACAAATATAACCTCATAGAATTGGTAAGGACCTTCTTCTATTCCAATGATTAGCATTGGTAAAACAATTGCAAACAAGATAAATCTTGTTATAACCGCAAGCAATCTTTTGTTTACAGATAATTTGAAGATGAATAAATATGTTGAAACTAATCCAAAACTCAAAATTAAGAAACCCATAATGAATGCAATAACATCTAAAAATACATCTGCAAGAGTGCTTATTACAAAGAAGAGAGCTAAAAGTGCAAAAACGCCTTCCATAACAAAATATGTTATAGTTATTTTCTTGTTTTCTTCATTGTTACGGGGTACAATTTCCTCTACTTTTTTCCTTTCAGGAATAACAACCTTTGAACTGTTCATTTCTTCTATTTTTGAGGAAGGGAGAAAATCATTTTTATCCTCTTGTTCAGACATACATTAATTTTGGATTCCATTGTATTTAAACCTAATTTAATTTCTTTAAAGACTAATTAGAAGCCCCATAAATTACGACAAAAACTTTCATTTCAAGCTCTGCGAGTTTAAATATAATTTTCAAGAATCTAATACTGAGCAGACATGGCTTACAAATCCACATCATATCTAATCATATTAATTATGATTAGTTGCATCACACTTGAACACACTCAATTAGTGGATTCAAGCACTGATCTGCTCAATGTGACTAACTCATCACATAAACACACAAGAGGGGTGCTTTCTAGTACTTTAGGATTAAATCTAATGTATGAGTATAATGAAACTACTCAAGAAAGCACCTTTCAACTTTCCTTAGCTGATGTTTCTTTATCATTTTTTAATGAATTAGAATTAATATTCAAAGTTGATGGAGATCAATCAACAAAATCTGGGATATCAATAATCTTTGATTTTAATTTCACGCAAGTTTCTTACATCATAGAAAGGATTT
>JBHLQZ010000286.1:0-2841 GCA_048883065.1 Candidatus Thorarchaeota archaeon
TTGGTCTAATTCTGATTTATCTGATGTTTTAAATATATCAGAAGAAAGAGTAAAAGAATTAAAACAATCAATAAGCGAAGAAGAAGTGAAAAAGAATAGAACAGAATTTGGTAAGAGTTTGAATCTACTAAAAAGCCAATATCCAAGATTAGTTCAACTCATAGAAAAACATAATTTAACAATACAAGAATTATACAGTGTTTACCCTACTGAAAAACCAACATTAAATACAGGATTCTGGAAAAATATACGCCATTTAAATCAACTAGCAAATATGGAAATAATCGAACTTACTCAGTTATATTCGGAAAAATTCAAAGATTTATCTCTTCTTACAGAAGCTTTGCTTCGTTTGAAATCAAGAAATATTGTGACTGTAAGACAATTTTTAGATCTTATTCCAGAAATAATTGAATCTGAATTAAATACTGCTAAAGAAAGAAAGCTTGTTATTGAACTATATAATAATATAAAGAATAGAGCATTTTCAGAAACTGACCAATTTAGTAAAGAAATCTTACTCATTAGTGAATATGATGAATTCGTTCAAACTCTAAGTTTACCAATTTCTAGAATAAGTAAACTAACTCTTGAGGATTTTGATAAACTTAGGAACAGAGGAATAACTGCTATTCATCAATTATTTGAATATACTATTGAAGAGTTAGCAGCTATTTTAGTAAAACCTAATCAAGAGATTCAGCAATTAATAGATGATTTTACAATTGAGAAAAAAGGTACTCATTTCTTTGAAAAATCAGGAACTAAATATACCTCTCTTATATCATTCGAATATGAAGAATCAGAGAGATTTTCTTCTGATGAAATTGTATCACTAATACTTTCTGGCTATGATACAGTGGATAAGATTTTTTATTTAGCCCATCCTCTCACTTTTTCTTCAACAGTTGTTAACTGGAATGTTATTGATAAGTTTAGAAAACTACTGAGATCTCCTTTAACGCTAGTAGCTTGGGAGAAAATCATCAAGAAAACTGTTCAGGTTGATGAAACTGAAGAGACAGAAGAAATAGAAGAAGTTCAGACTAGAACATTAACAACTCAACAACTCAACACTTTAAGAAATAATGGTATCACTAAAATTATTGACCTTCTAGTAAGTAAATCTGAAGATATTGCTTCTTTCTTAGGAATAGATATTGAAGAAGCACTACTTCTTCAAAGGAATGTTAGAATAAGTGATACTGGAATTGATCTTTCTGAATTAGGAATATTAGAACCTCGAATTGTGAGAGTCCTTGATGAAAATAACATAATGACAATAGAGGATTTATACTTCTCAACTTCAAAAGATAAGTGGAATGAGGATATTTTACCTTGGGATGTTATTGAATCCTTTAAAGCAATCTTGAATCTATCTTTAAATCATATTTCTGATATGTTAGATCCTGAAATTATAGAACAATTAGAAAAAGCAAAAATAAGATCTCTTCTTGGATTTATGTTATCCTCTCCTGAAGTCTTAATGGAAAAAACAGGAATACCAGATGAAAGATTTGAAACGATTAAAAACGCTTTAGATTTTTCAGATATTTTTGGTTATTTCTCATTACCTGTTTATTTCTTACCATCACTCTCATTCAGTCAAACAGAAATATTACGAGAAAATGAAATAAAAACAATATCTGAATTTATTTTAGCAACACCTCAAAAAATTAGTAAACTCATAAAAATAACTCCTGAAGCAGTAGAAGAAATAATAACTTCTTTAACTTCATCAAGTATTCAAGCGATGTATGAAGGAAAAGGTATTTTTGCTTTTGAAACTCAATTGTTTGATAAGCTTGAACAAAGATCATTGAGTAAAGATTCAATATTTCACTTTGAAAGATTCCAAACTATTCAAGAAATATTTTATACTATTGAAGAACAATATTACTTCTCTAATCCAGAATTGTGGACTAAGATATCAGCTGTAAAGAAATATCTTTCTCTACCTTTGAAGATTTTTACAGAGATATCAGAATACTCTCTGGAGGTTTTAGAACAAAATAGCATTCATTATGTTTACCAGTTACTTTTCATTCCAGATGCTGATCTTACTGATCCTGTTCTTTACAGAGTTGTTTCTGCTTATTCTTCTAAAATAATAGTAATGCAAGCTTTCCATTATTTCGCTAAACTCCCAGCATCTGTATATAATTCATCATATTTCAACAGGATTATTCAAGAAGTAGAAAACAAAACACTATCAGATGTCATCACTGATTCCAAAGTTATCAAAGACTTAACAGGAAAAGATAAACAATACCTAACAGATCACTATAACCTCACATTAATTCGATCAGTTCTAGAGTTACCTCTTAGAATAACACCTTTCTTCACCAAAATCAGGAAAGCTCGTAGAGAAGAATATAAAAACGTCATAATTGGTGATGTTTTTGAAATAAATTTAGAAGAACATTCTGCTCTATCACCCTTCTTTTCAAGTTTGATGGAGACTGACTCTCTTAATAAATTAATAATGGAATTGGCTATTCCAATAGCTTCTATGGGACTTCCTAGAGAACTTACTCTTAAATTAAGCAAATCTTCAATAAATACTCTGATAGATTTCTTCTCTCTTCCAGAAAAACAACTCTCAGAAATCTCTGGTTTTTCTCAGAAACAAATAAGAGAAATAAAAGAAAATCTAACATACACTGACATTGTTTCTTTCCGTTTATCACAAGCACATCTAATGAGACCTTCTGAACTAATACCAGAGAAAAAACTAAATGAATTGAAGGATTTAGGGATTACAGATATTGAAACACTCTTCTTTTCAGCACATTTGTTAGGTGTCTCTGAAATACTTCAACCTGAGGACTATAAAAAAGC
>JBHLQZ010000287.1:0-2837 GCA_048883065.1 Candidatus Thorarchaeota archaeon
TTTATCTAGGAGAAGTAAGATTTCAAACCTTGGAAGTGAGGATCTATAAATTAATGAAATCATCTCTTGATTTTTCGGGAGGAGCTTCGCTTGCATTTATTCAATTAATTCTAAATACTATAATTATCATAATGTACTTGTTTTTTGAAAGAAAGACGAGACAGATGGCAATTGGAAAAGAGAGAGGGCTTAAGAAAGAGAAATTATCATTTTCAAGATATAATTGGAAAAGGAATGTCTCTTTGATAGGATTAATATTTTTTATATTGATTGTAGGAGTTTTCACATTTGCTCCAATACTTGCAGTAATAATTGTTTCATTCACTCCTTTTTCATCAGAAGTAACTCCCTTCTTTGGATACGCACAGTTATTCTCTTTTGAATATAATCCACTTTTAAATAATTCTCCGCTAAGACTGTTATTGAACACATTACTCTTTGCATTTGCAGCAACAATAATAACTTTGTTTCTCTCTTTGATGATTGTTTTCGTTCTGAAAAATAGATATCAGAGTTTAAAGAGATATCAAAGATCAATCTCTGAAAGTTTTATTTCTTACATGATTATTCTCCCAATGGCAACTTCTTCAATAACTCTTGCTTTGGGATTATTCCTTCTCTTCAACAATACTTCTTTGTATCTTAATGCTGTATGGTTTTTTATAATTATGGCACATGTATTGATTAGTGTACCATTTGCAACTAGATCAATAATGGCAGCTTATAACAGAATAGATGTGGAATTATTAAATGTAGCTTCTACGTTAGGAGCTTCAAGATTACGAGTATTTAGAAAAATTGAGCTTCCTCTAATCTTGAAAGGAATTATTGTTGGTGGAATCTTTTCATTTGCTATTAGTCTTGGAGAATTTGGTGCAACAAACTTTTTAGTAAGAGGAGCATATGGAACTTTATCAATAGGTATATCTAAATTACTCCTAACTCAAACTCTGCAATTGCCAGCTACTATGGCAAGTATCCTGATAATTGTAACCATAATATGTTTCTTGGCAATACAAAAACTTGGAGATGTCGAATTAAAGGTGTGAATATGACAAAACTAGAACTAAAAGAAATATCCATGAAATATGAAAGAAAATACATCTTAGATGAATTAGTTTTAGATGTGAATCATGGAGAACTTCTAGTTCTACTAGGTGAAAGTGGTTGCGGGAAAACTACTCTCTTAAAGATAATTGCAGGGATTATAGAGCCTGAAAAAGGAGATATCATAATGGATGGTGATAACATCACACATCTTGCACCACAGAAAAGAAAAATTGGTTACGTTCCTCAGACTCAAGTATTATTCCCACATATGAAAATTCGTGAAAATATTTCTTTTGGTCTTGAAGCACATAAATTCGAAAAGGAAGAAATAGAAAACAAAATTAAATGGGTTGCCAAACTTACTCAGATTGAGGAATTACTAGATAGATATCCGAGTGAGATTAGTGGAGGACAAAAACAACGAGTTGCATTAGGTAGAGCTATGGCTATAGAACCTCATTTACTACTTTTAGATGAACCTCTTTCCTCAATTGACGCATCTGGAAGAGAATCGCTAGCTCTAACAATTAGACGAATTCAAAAAGAAACAGAAACTACAACACTTTATGTTACTCATAATCAAGAAGAAGCACGCTTGATTTGTGACAGAGTAGCAGTGATGTATAATGGTAAGATTCAGCAAATTGGAAAAGTAATAGAAATCGATAAACATCCCTTGAATTTTATTATAGCAAAAATTATGGGATCTATTAATGTTTGGCCAATAGAATTTATTGAGACAAAAGATAAAAAATCAATTTTGACCACTCCTATAGGGAATTTACATTTACCTTATGAAATTAACCAGAAACCATCAGGAATAAAAATTCCTATGGAGGTTCTAAAACTCTCATTTGAGAAAAGAAGCAAAGACCAGCATTTAGATGCATCAGATATTATTCTGAATGGAAGAATAAAATCAATTGTTGAAAAAAATGAAGAAACTCTTAGAATTATTGTAGACTTAACTAAAACAGCTTCTGAGTATATCAAAGTTGATTGTAAAAAAGAACTCATAAAAGAGGAACTTAAAGCTAATCAGGAAGTAAGTTTGTATATTGATCCTTTGGAGGTTGTTCTAATTTGATATCTGATTCAATGAAGAATGAGATAAATTTAGCAATAATTAAGAAGTTTGATCTTAACCAAGAACCTAGTTGGAAATATATTGAAAGAGGATTTATCAACAAGAAATTTAAAATTATAGGAGAGAATAAAAGACCTCTTGCAATTTGTAAAATATTTACAGGGGAAGAAGAAATATATCGAGCAGAACATAGGTATGAGAGAGAAGAACTTGCTTTAGATATATTTGGGGGAACTATTGCTCCTGAGATTATCTGGAAAAAGAAATCTGAAATTATTGTCTATAGATATATTTTGGGACAAGAACTTATTCACATAGAAATCAATAATGAAGTTAAAAAGAAATTAAAGGAAGTATTAGAACAAGTTCATAAAACTGCTAGAAACAAAAATAAAGGAAGAAAGGATGAAGTTTCAATTTATTATCAAAATATCATCTCTGATTACAAAAAATCTAAAGTTGAATATCCAAACAAACTAATAGAAGAATTAGAACATCTTCATCACCAACAAAACGAGATTTTAGATCAATTTCAAGAACAACTAACTTATGTCCATGGAGATTTGGTTCCACCAAACTTCATTTTTGATGGTAATCAATTTACTTTAATTGACTGGGAGTTTTTTAGACCTGAATTATCATTTTTCGATTATCAATACTTTAATTACTATGCTAAAGCTCACAAAATTCCTATAAAGAT
>JBHLQZ010000288.1:0-2433 GCA_048883065.1 Candidatus Thorarchaeota archaeon
CGAAACAGAATAAGATTCTTTTATAATACTATTTTTTCTTTGCAATGTATTCAATCATTGCCATATTATCTACCCATCCCTCATTTTTTAGAAGTATCCATTTTCTTATCGATATAATATCAAAATTTTTGAAATATATATCAGCCTCGTTATCTTCATAGTATGAATGTAATACTTCTTCTTCTCCTTCTATTTGTAGGAATTCTCCTTTACTAATTTCCTCCCCTTTACCATACCCAACGCACTCATAAGTTGGGAAATTAACATAGATTAATCCATCAGGTACTAAAACTCTTTCCATTTCCTTAATGGATTTAGAAATATCTTCTTTTTTCATATGGAAGATTGTATGATGACTAAATACGAAACTAAAAGATTCATCATCATATGGAAGATTTCTCATATCCCCTTTTATTATGTTAAAATCCATATCATTTTCTCTTGCAAATTTATTAGCTCTTTCAATTTGACTCTCTAGAATTTCTATTCCATATGTTTTGTATCCATTTCTATAAAAAATAGCTAACGGGGGAGCTCTACCTCCTGCACCACAATCTAATATTTTCTTCTCTAAAGAACTTTTATTGCATTCGTTTAGAAAATCAAAAACTGGTGTGTCTCTTCGATGTACAATCATTTTCTTTCACTTTTACTTAGCTTCTTCATTGGAGAAACTTTATACATTTATTTAGTTTGCCAATATTTACGATTGTTTAAATATCAATATTATAACATAAGCTTAGAATTTGATTTGAGGAAATGAAATAAATGCGAGGTAGAAGAGTGCGTCGAGTAATGCGACCAAGAAGAGTTATACATCCAATAGTTAGAAGAAATCTAAGAAGGCAACGTAGAATTATGAGACGTCAATCTAGAAGGATGTTATTTGGATCTTTCATACTACTTGCTTTAGCAGGAAGTTATCACAAACACAAATTTCATAGAGATGATTTGGATAGAATTGAAAGATATTATGACAAACCTGCAGAAGATTTGACTGAAGAAGAATTATTAGAAGCTATGAAGAAATTGGGTATAAAAAAACTTGAATTAACCGAAGAAGAAGACAGATATCTTGATGATTCAGAAGATTACTAAATTAAAGTTTTATTCTTTTCAAAACTGGGTATCTTCTCCCTATTCCAAATGCACTTTTACTAACTTTGATTGTTTGAACTAGTTGTCTTCTTTTAAATTCAGAATTCAAATATAAATTTCTTACATTTAAGATAGTATCATTATCTATACCTTTAGAGTTTAACTTATCAAATTCTAGACCTAAACCATGATTAATAATTTCCTCTAAAATTGTATCAAGAATGTCATATTCAGGTAGTGTATCACTATCTTTTTGGTTTTCTCTTAATTCAGCAGTTGGAATTCTATTAATAATTTCTTTAGGTATCACCTCTGAATCTCTATTAATCCACTCACAAATATCATAAATTTGGGTTTTGAGTAAATCACCAGGGATGTTTTTACCCCCATCAGTGTCTCCATATAGTGTACAGTAACCTACACCAATTTCAGACTTATTTCCTGTTGAAACCAGTAACCAATCGAATTTGTTGGAATAATACATTAATAACGTCGCCCTTATTCTTGCTTGAAGATTTTCATCAGCAATATCAAAAGAAAAATCTCCAATATTAGTTTTCAAGGATTTTTGATAAGAACGAAATAAATCATCAATAGGATGTTCAATATATTTTATGTTTAAATTTTTACATAGTTTCTTTGCTAATAATATACTTTCTTGAGAAGTGAATTGCGATGGTAACATTATTGCAGTTACTTTTTCTGAACCAAGAGCTTTTGCACAAACAAATGCAGTAAAAGCAGAATCGATACCTCCACTTAAACCTAATACTACACCAGTAAAAAGACTACTTTTGTGAAAATAATCATATAGATTTAGTTTTAATGCATCTAATACATTTTGTTTCCAATTTGAAGAATAATCTTTTTCTTTAGTTTTTTTATCAGAAACAATAGAAATGTTAAGTACTGAAATTTCCTCTTTGAATGCTTTAGATTTGTAAATTATTTTACCAAACTTATTTGTTACAAAACTCTGTCCATCATATACGATTTCATCTTGACCTCCCACCATATTTACATAAACAATTGGCACTGAAAACTCTAAAGATTTCTTACAAACTAACTCTTTTCTTAATTGAAATTTCCCAATATGGTAAGGGGAAGCATTTATCACAATTAAAATCTCAGCTCCTCTTTTAACAAGTTCTTTAGCAACCTTTAATTCATAGAATTCGTCCCATAGATCTTCACAAATTAATATACCTACTTTATGTTCATTAATTTCAACTGGATCAAATTGATTATCATAAGAGAAGTATCTCCTTTCATCAAAAACATCATAATTAGGTAATAGTCTTTTGTTCACAATAGTCTTAATTTGATTTTTTTCTA
>JBHLQZ010000288.1:2443-2833 GCA_048883065.1 Candidatus Thorarchaeota archaeon
ATAACTACAGCAGAATTATAAAATGGATTAATACTATCTTTTATTTCATCAGATTCAGTAAATGTTCCTAAAATAATGGTTGCTTTTGTATTTAAAGCTTTAACTTTATTTAGAGTTTCCTTATTTCTTCTCCTAATAACAGGATCATGTATGTGATCCATAATTGGATAACCAAACAAAAACATTTCAGGAAAAACTATAATATCAACATCTTGGTTTTTTGTAACGCTTTCCTTTATTTTATTAAAGTTATAGTCTACATCACCAACAATTGGATTTAATTGGCAAATTGCTATTTTGAGAGAATTGTTCATCCTTCATCAAACTTTTTGTGAAAAATATTTTTTTTTGTCTTATTAATCATTCTTTACTGATTTTTTTTTGTTTTTT
>JBHLQZ010000289.1:0-2828 GCA_048883065.1 Candidatus Thorarchaeota archaeon
CAAGTAAAGAATTTCCTCCAAGTCTATTAGCGCCATGAACTGAAATACATGCAGTTTCTCCAATAGTATAAAGACCTAATAATTCAGTTTCTCCAAAATCTCCGTCATATTTTGTCCCAATTCCACCCATTGAATAGTGTTGTCCTGGTTGAACTGGGATTGACTCTTCAATTGGGTCTACACCTGCAAATTGAATAGCAATTTCTCGAATTCCAGGAAGCCTTTCCTTTATTCTATCTCCTCCTAAATGAGTGAGATCTAAATGAACATAAGCATCCTCAAATCCTCTCCCTTCTTTTACTTCGGTATCAATTGCTCGTGCAACAATGTCTCTTGGAGCAAGTTCTTTCGCTTTAGGAGCAACATCCTCCATGAAGCGTTCTCCACTATTGTTGTAAAGAAGACCTCCTTCACCTCTAGCTCCTTCAGTGATTAAAATATTAGTCCCATAAAGAGTAGTGGGGTGAAATTGGACAAATTCACAATCTTGCATAGGGATACCTATTCTGAAAGCAGCTGCTACACCATCTCCTGTGTTAATAATAGCATTAGTTGATCGTTTGTATATCCTTCCAAAACCACCAGTAGCTAATATAACATAACTAGTTCTAAAAATGACCAATTCTCCTGATCCCATATTGAGTGTAAGTATACCAGTAATCTGTTCATCAACTTTGATTAAATCAACAAGAAAATACTCATCAAAGAATTTCACATTTTTGTGAATGCATTGTTCATATAAAGTATGAAGAAGTGCATGACCTGTTCTATCCCCAGCATAACAAGTTCGAGGGAAACCGGCTCCACCAAAAGGTCTTTGAGCAATTAAACCTGATTCTAAACGTGAAAAAGGTGCCCCCATACTCTCAAGTTCAACGACAATTTTAGGGGCTTCTTCACACATATACATAACCGCATCTTGATCAGCAAGAAAATCAGATCCCTTAACAGTATCATATGCATGTTTCTCAGGGGAGTCTTCTTTCCCTTCTTCAGTGTTTCCTAAAGAAGCGTTTATTCCCCCTTGTGCAGCTCCAGAATGACTGCGAACAGGATGTACTTTAGAAACTACAGCAACATTATATTTATCAGAAAGTTCAAGAGCAGCTCTCAGTCCACTCAATCCCGCTCCTACAATGACTACTTCAAATTCCTCAATTTTCAAGACAATAACCTAAACTAATTTTTGTTTTTAAAAGACTAGCAATATATATTATTAACTTTCTGTCAAAAAAGAAATGTTAATGCTTTTTTCTAGATGAAGTTTCAATCCTTATAAATAGAGAATAATAGAAAATTACATGTTAAATAGCTATAAATGGTGTTTGCAAGCACTTCAAGAGCTATGTGTGTCTAGAAAATTTTTTATGACAAACATTAATATTGGTGATTTTACTATAATATTCTGGTTGAAGTGTCTGAAAATAATGGGGTTCAAAATGCTAAACTATTAGTGGAAAACTTGCAGAAACTAGTTTCTCAGGCTTCTATCAATAGAATAAAAGGAGTTTTAGAGAACTATGTAAAAGAATGGGGAATAGATGCAGATGTTACAATTCCTACAAGAATATCTTATCCAAAACCAATATTTTTTCATATAAAAGACATGGAAGAAATTCCTATGGAAATATTCGAATGGGTAACATCTTTCAGTAAACATTATGATCTAAAATATGTTAACCTGAAAGGAAACTTCTTTGCATTTTTCCTATACAAGGATTTTGATAAAAGAAAGAAACTAACTATAGAAGAACCTTCTTTGTATGAAATATATGAAAAAGAAAAAAGATCTATTAGTGATAGAAAGAAATTGAAGGAAGAAAGTGTCTACGACTACAAAATAAGAAAAGGGTTAACTCCTCTAGTGAGTGGAGAAAGAGAGCAAAATGATAATAATTAAAATATAAAATATCAGTGAAGAAAGTACAAATGAATGAGTGTTTGATAAATCTCTTGTATGACTTAGATAACAATTAAAACGGAAAGAGATACAAAATTAGAGAAATTTTATTTTTAAATTTTTTGTAAGAAATTTCGAAAATTTTCTAAATTTCTCAATGAAATTTGACTTCCAGTATGAAAAAATAAATTTCTCAAAAATCCGCACATAGAAGACTTCTTACTATGAATCTTTACTTAAACAAGTTATTTAGATAATGCAAAAGTTTATATAGGTGAAGCGAAGGTTAAGAAAAATAGAAACAGTCATTTCAGCAGAAAAATTTAAATAGGGTATACATTGGGCGCATTTGGTAGATTCCTCTGCTTTTAAAAAGCTAAAGATGAAATAGTGGGGAGAATCTGCTTTCTACAGCACTTCTGATGGTTAGCAGAAAAAGCAGATAACAGATTCAGAGAAAAACTTAGTAATGCATCATAACTAATTCCCTCCTATTAAATTGTTTAAAAAGACTGATAGAAAATAAAAGAAAAATCTAACCAAAGGTAGGTAAAAGAATGAGTGAAATACCAGATACTTCAGCACATCGAGAAGAGGAAGAAGAGATTGAATGTCCTGAATGTGGAAGTTTGGATGTAATTTTAGATGAGACAAGAGGGGAACACATCTGTAGAAATTGTGGTACAGTTGTGTCAGAAAAATTAATTGATGATGGACCAGAATGGCGAGCTTTTACAGCTGAAGAAAGATCAAAAAGAAGCCGTGTTGGTTCACCCACCACAATAACAATTCATGATAAAGGTCTTTCCACACAGATAGGTTGGGAAGACAGAGATGTCTATGGAAAGAAGCTTTCTCCTAAACGTCGAGCTCAAATCTATAGATTAAGAAAATGGCAAATTCGTACTCGTGTTCATAGTTCTATCGA
>JBHLQZ010000290.1:0-2826 GCA_048883065.1 Candidatus Thorarchaeota archaeon
AGAAAAACAGTCAAGAAAAGCAGTTTTTTTCAAACGATACATAACTAAATTATTTTTGTCGGTAGGAATTTCTAATAAAAATTTCTAGACGGTGTTAGAAAACCTAGAATCAACGTAGAATGCATTTTTGGCTTTTCTGGCTTCCCTCTAACAAAGTATTTAAATAGAATCGATGAGGAGAAGTACTTGTAATGGTGGTTTGGTAGTGTGAGCCAGAGAATATTCAAAATCACCTTGTTGGGTGAAGGTGCTGTTGGCAAAACTTCAATAAGAAGAACATATCTAGGGGAGAGCTTCAAAGAAGGCTACATGATGACGATTGGAGCTGACTTCGCAGTTCAGAAGATGACACACAATAATACTGAATATACTCTTCAAATTTGGGATTTAGCTGGACAACAAAGATTTTCTGCAGTTCGTGAGGTCTATTATAGAGGAACTGCTGGAGCATTATTAGTTTTTGATGTTTCTCGTCCAGAAACTTATGAGATACTTCCCAATTGGTTGCATGAGTTAATTCGTAATAATAAGAATCGAATTGTTCCCATAGTTTTAATTGGAAACAAAGCAGATCTTCGTGATTCTACTCCATATTCTGTACCTATTAGTTATGCTCAAGAGTATGCTGATCAACTTTCTGAATGGTCAGGATTTTATGTTCCTTACATAGAAACTTCCGCAAAAACTGGATTGAATGTTTCCAAGGTTTTCGAAGTTCTTACAGAGAATATTTCTTCATATTTTGAAAGGATGCTTATTGAAGAATACAAGTAGTGATACTCTACTCCTTTTTTTTATTGTAAGTTGACCCTATCTTCGACAGAAATAGATTTTTATTCTCTTTCTCTTTTTCATATATGTAGGGATTAAAATGATTAATTTACAGGATTTCATTTCATACCTTTCAAATCAAGGTTTCACTCTTTCTTCAGGAGTTCCTTGTTCTTACTTCAAGGATTTGTTAATCAATTTAGAAAGAAATTCTGATATCCACTACGTTACAGCTACTCGTGAAGATGAAGCTGTAGGTTTAGCTTCTGGTTATTTCTTAGGAGATGGTAAGAAATGCTTCCTTATTATGCAGAATTCTGGGTTAGCAAACATTGGAGATGCTCTAACCTCACTAGCTCAATTGTATCAAATCCCACTTCTAATCTTAGTGAGTTATAGAGGTTTAGAACCCGATAACGATTTCCCTGAGCATTCAATCATGGGTAAAGTTACAGAAAGCGTGCTTGATGCATACAAAGTTCCTTATTGGAATCTTAAAGAGATTAACTGGGTGAAGACTCTTGACTTAGCAGTTAATAAAATGAATAAAACATCATTACCTGTTTGTTTGCTTATAGAAAAAGGAGTGTTAAGCGAATGAAAGGAGCTGAAGTAATTTCTAAGTTGAATAATGTTCTTTCTGGTGACGAATTAATCGTTAGTTCCAATGGCAATGTTAGTCGTCAAGCATTTCATTTACTTCCTCAACCACAGCTTTACCTTCGGGGAAGCATGGGACTTCCAGTTTCTGTAGGCTTAGGTTTAGCTCTAGCTTTACCAGGAAAAGATATTATCATTTTAACTGGAGACGGCAACTTCTTGATGGGGCTGAGTTCTATGACCACAGTAGCTTATCTTAAGCCAAGTAATCTCAAAATCATCATTTTAGATAATGAGCTCTACTCAACTACTGGAGGACAAGAAACTGTTTCATCAAATATAGGTTATTTAGAGCTTGTTTTAGGAATGGGAGTACAAAATATTAATTCTATAGATTCAATAGAAAAAGAAGATGTAATGGAGAAAATACTTTCAGATACAATAAAAGATCCAGGTTTGCAGGTTTTGCACATAAAAGTAGAAGAAGATACTATTGATTTGGAGAACATTCCTTGGCATCCTGTAGAAATAAAAGAAAGATTCTTATCACAACTTGATGTTTAGGTTTAGTTAGAAGGTAGAACTTAAATATTTTCTAACATTGAAAGAATCGATGAAGATTAATGTTCAATGCTTTGGACAAGTTAGATTGATAACAAAAGAAGCTATTGTTTCTATTGAAGTTCCAGATAAAATTTCCATTATAAAAACATTAGATATCTTTGTTCAAAGTTTTGGAAAAGAGATGGAAAAAATTCTCTATAGCGAGGGGAAACTAAGAAATTTCTATTTCATTCAAGTAGATAAGAAAAATGTAGAGCATGATGAACTAGGTAATTATATTCTAGAAGATGCACAAACAATATCTATAATTCCTTTTGTTGCAGGTGGATAATTTCAATATGAGGTTATTTAAAAGAAGATGGAGGGAAGCTAGCAAAAAATGATGATAGTTAGAGGGTGGATAATAATTATGAAGACTTTTGGCTAGCTTCAAAGGAATGGTTACATGAAAGTATATAAACTCAACAATTTTCAAAGTATTTTTTCATAAATCAAGCATAAGGATTTATTTCAGAATACTTTCGGATAATTTCCTTTTTTTCTTTGATATCTTCCTCTTTATGTTCTATATCACAAACATTCTCCTCTTTTAGCTCTCCTTCATCAAAAACAGTTACTTTTGCAAGTTGAATGAAATTCTCGTTATCTATGAATATCTTCCCTGCTACTTTTAGTTCTTCAATCCCAAGAACAATTCGTTGATAATCTGTGATAAGATTATTATCATGCTTTATTAGATTGAAGAGATCAACTATTCTTATTCTTCCTTTTTCTTTTAGAATCTTCACTAAATTCGTCCTAAAGGATTCTTTTGCAGCTCTTTGCACTTCTTTCGTATCGCCCCAAATTATAGCCATGCCAAATCAAACAAAAAGAGAGAGAAGACTATTT
>JBHLQZ010000291.1:0-2821 GCA_048883065.1 Candidatus Thorarchaeota archaeon
ATGGCTATATGTTGGTATAGGAATAGGAGGAGGATTTATCTTATTAGTTTTAATCTATTTCTTTGCTCTTAAACAGAAGAAAAAAGAAGAACACCCAGTATTTCTAAGAGCAAAAGAACTAATTGTTATGCTCACACAGAGGATACAGACACTAAACAAAAGAATACAACAACTAGATACAGAAATTACTGAACTCTTAATTGTCAAAGATAAAGAAGATCTTTCCCTAACACAATTAGAGATAACTTTGGAAGATGTGCCAAATAAAATAGAATCCAATAAAGAAGAAATTAGAGTATCAATAGCTGATATTAATGATTTGAAAGAATATGAAAAAGAGATAAAACAAATAATTAATCAGAAAGAAGAGACAAAATGGGATGAATTAGAAAAATTATTAGATTTAGTCAAAGAAAAAATGAAATATCGTTTTACTTGAATATATCATCAAGAATTTAATTAAGTGGATTTTTTTCCTGAATATTCTCAAAAATAACCAAATAGAAATGCTTTTAAAAAATTGCTTGATGCAGAGAATAGAACTAAAAAGGTGTTAATGCGTGCCAGTTACAAATCCCGAATATCGTGCAATAGCTCGTTCTCACATTATGGACAAGAAAGTATGTCGAAAATGTTATGCAACAAATCCACTTACTGCTAAGAAATGTCGCAAGTGTAGATCTAAAGAGCTTCGGATGAAACGTTCTAACAGAAAATAGTTCTTCAGTCTTGTTTTTATAGATGCAAAAGTGTATTGACATAAGATTTAAATGTAGTCTTTTATCAACCTTAAATAATCTTACTTAAGAATAAATAATCTGGTATTCGACAACAACGTGATAAGTCTATGAGTACTGAAAGCGAAGAAATTAACATTGAGGAAAAACAAGAACTTCTTTCTGATTTGAGACAAAGAAGGAAAGAGCAAATATCAAAGCTACATGAGCTAAATAATAGACGTAATGAACTACGAAGTACACGAGATAAAAAGAATAAAGAATCAAAAGATCTTTTTGAAGAATCCAGAAATTCTAGAGAGAGAAGGGATCAAATCAACGAAGAAGTGCAAGTAAGAAAACAAATGCGCGATATTCTTCGTGAAGATGCAGATAAAATGGGTAAGAGGCTTGTTGAATTAGGTTCTCAAATGAAGAATTTTGGTGCTCCTAGAAACAAAAGAGTTGGAGATAAAATTAGACGTCTTGAAAGGCAACTTGAAACTACTCCTTTCTTAACTAAGGAAATGGAAAAACAAACACTTCAACAATTGGAAGAATTAAGCTCTGAATTTGAAAGAATAGAACAATTTAAAGACTTGAGAAGCGAATTTCGTGAATTCCAAAACAAACTTCGATACATGCAAACTGAAATTAAAACTTATCATACAAGTGTTACAACTTTAGCTCAAGAATCACAAGTTCATCAAGAGAAGATGCTTAATGCAACTAAAGAAGCAAAGAAGATTAAAGAAGAAGCAGATGAAGCCCATGCAGAAATTATTGCTTTAAATGCATCAATAAGTGCTATTCGAAAAGAATTAGATGGTTTAACTCAAGAAGTAAAAAAGTTGTCTACTGAACTAGGTGAGGAAATTCAAGCCGCACGTAAAGCAAAGAAGGTTGAAGCTAAACGAGTAAGAGAACAAAAACTTGATGCTAAAGCTGAAGAAATCTTAAAACGGTATGAAGATGGGAGTAAATTAACACTAGATGAATTTAAAGTTCTAATGGAGAGAGGATTAATTTAATTTTGGTTGAATTTCTATCTGTATTCACAATTTTTAAAATCGATGCTAGTTGAGTATTATAAAATAACATACAGATGATATTAAGTGAAACTTCCTATTTGTTTAATAGATGTTCAAACTAACACATTATGCAGGAAATGTAATCAACTTCTTCGAGAAGGAAAGATAAGTAATATAGATATTGAAATTTCTAAAGTTTTACTAGATTTATCAAAAATTGAAAGAGAACTGAAGAGTATCGCTTTCTATTCAGCAATAGAGTTGGATGAAGTTGTTCTTATAATAACAAGACATCAAGATGTACCTTTTCTTTCAAAAAAAGAGATTATTGATAAAATCAAACAAGTTGTGTATAAAGAGATTAGATTTTTAGAGAGAACCAAAGATCCGAAGAAACTTGTTGAGAGCCTTCTTCACCCTATACCTATTCTCAATGTTTCAACTCTTTACTTACCTCCATTCTCTGATAAAGAATACAAAATAGAAATAAGTAAAGAATATAAAAATCAATTACCTATTCCTGAAGAAGTTGTTGTGCAAACAGTCACATCAGTTTTAGAAACTGAAGCATATATTGAGTATCTTTAGATTAAAATGATTAAAATGAAGAAAATCAAGATACTAAAGTTATCAAGAAACTAGAGTGGTTACAAGTTTATTTTTTTCTTATAGAATCGCTATAAATTTATACAAATGTTTTATATTAAATTTATATGACCTTTGAATTTAAGCAAGTAATTGTTGTTAGAACCGATTTGAAAATGTCTAAAGGAAAAACTGCAGTTCAAGTTGCTCACGGTTCTGTTTCAGCATATGTTAAAACAAAGAAACACTACCCGGACTGGGCGAATAAATGGATTTCTGAAGGGCAAAAGAAAATTACAGTGAAAGTAAATACAGAAGAAGAAATACATGAATTAGCAGAACTAGCAAGAAGGAATGACATTCCTTATGCTATTATTAATGATGCAGGCCTTACTGAACTACCTCCAGGTACAACAACTGTAATTGGCATAGGTCCATCTAGGGAAGAAAAAATTGATAAAATTTGCAGCAATCTGCCTTTACTATAGA
>JBHLQZ010000292.1:0-2807 GCA_048883065.1 Candidatus Thorarchaeota archaeon
GTAACAATAAGATAAATGTTAATTAACCAATTTAACAAAGGTGCGATATAGACTTCCCAAATTGAACCTTTAATTTTAGGAATAACATTTTCACCATAAAGAGCCAACCTTTCTTTAGCTGTTTCACTCTTGAGACCAAATTTCAAATCAGTTTCTAACTCTTTATCTATGTCTTCTATGGACATACTATGAGGGATTAAATTCTTTTGCTCTTGAAAATCTTTATCTTTGGTTTTTTTTCTCATAGCACATAACCACTTTAACAAGAACAGTATTATTTTATCTAGTATAAAATTTTAACCTCTCTTTAATGCAAAGCTAAAGTTAATAAAACGTTGAAAAAAGTATATCATAAATAAGGAAAACTTAATAGAGCAATCAGAAAAGTTATCATTATACAACAAATGGTGAAAACAATGAGCGAACAACCTACTGGTCCTCCTACTGGTCCTTCAGGAGTTCCCCCTAGAGGTCCTATGTTTACAAGAGATGAATATCAAAATCTAATAGATGATTTTACCAAAGATGTTAAATCAGATTTGAAAGATATAATCCAGAGTTTAATACTTGTTGGGAGTGTTGTAACAAAAGAGCATATTGCTGGAGAATCGGATTGTGATTTTCTTATAATTTTAAAGGATAAAGCTTCGGGTGAGAACCTGGAAGAATCAATGGAGAAAATAAGTCAAGTTGTTCTGAAATATTTAGAAGATCCACTATATAGTTCATTAATAGATGTAGAAGTTCTTGGTGATGATGAAATACCTACAGAAGGGAATGTTTCTGATTATCCCTGGACTAAAATACTAGTAGCCCAAAGAGGAAAGACTCTAATTGGAAAAAATCCTTTCGAAAAAATAACTATAAGCGAAGAAAACATAAAAGAGTCTGCAAAAGAGATGGCGAAAGTTTCTCTTGAGGATATGGAAGAAATCCCAAAAATGAAAGATGTGGATGATTATGATAAAATCTATCTAGCAGTTGACGCTGTTTTAGGATGTGCTTGTGCTTATCTTTACTACAATGGAGAAAAAGAATTTTACAGAAGTTCTGTAGTTATTCCTTTTGAAGAGAATTATAAAGATAAAATTGACATTACTCCAGTTCAAACAAGTCATAGATTAAGATTAGCAGCTAAATCGGTTGATACTAAAAATTTCATTAATGAAGCATTAAAATTCTGTAAAGAAGTAAATGAGCAAATATCATAACAAAGAGGACGATAAATGTCAGTTAAAACCAGAATAGATATTCTAGTTGAAAGTGTTGAAAATTCTTTGATCTTAATGATAGGAGAATCAGGAACAGCTAAAGAGGATTTAGCATACAGATATATTGAAGATGGTTTAGAAAAAGGAGAAACAATTTTAGTTATTCTTTATGCTCATTCAAGTACTGATTTTATAGACACATTAAGTAAAAACGAAATCAATGCAGAAAAATACATTAAAAGTGGAAACCTAACTTTTATAGATGCTATTTCTTTTAGATCTATTCCTAAAGAGAAACCACCTAACACCATTTTGCTCGAGAATGCTAGCGATTTATTAACTTTATCAGTAACAATCAATGATATCTCCTTGAAAACTACTAAATTAAGAGTAGTTTTTGATCAACTTTCACTCTTAATGTTGTACAACTCACCAATGCAAGTTTTAAATTTTCTACAAACCTTAGCATCAAGAATTAGACAAAGGAATCAATCAGCACTTCTTATATTAGATACAGGGGTTATAGAAGAGCACATAGAAAACACTCTACATACTATTGTTGATATGGTTGTAGAAACAAAACGAACTGATGAAGCTTCAGGAACTCAGCAGTTGGTTCGAATTAAATTTGCTAAACACAAATACGAACCTCGATGGGTACAAGTTGTTTAAAAATACTTTGGAGAGAGATTATTTCATTTGTAGATTTTTATTTGTAGAAATATCGGATATATACTACTCCTAATAATGATAGTAAGAAGAAGCTTCCCCCAATGATTATGGCAGTATATATCCATCCACCTTCAGTTACTTCTTCAGGATTCTGAAGTGCAAAAACATTATACTCAATCATATCAATATAAGTATCAATATTGTTGATATTCAGCAAAGGTGTCAACTTAGCTAGTTTAGCATTGGTGTCTCTTGCAATTTGAATTATCAAATCCTCTTCTATTTGTGGTTGTGTTACGATTGTTGAGATATTTTCCGTCTTCATAAGATCAACAATTTCTTGAATATGTTGAGCTGATGGTTCTGAACCTTCGTGTTCTTCTATTACACCTACACGTTCTACTTCAAGTAACTCTAATAGATAAAAGAAAGCTGGATGATGAACTACAACTTTTAAACCTCTTAATTGATCTGCATATTCTCCCTCAACTCTTGAGATTAGGTCATCTAAATCTGCTAAGTAATTATCTCTATTAGTTTCATATTCCGATTTATGTGTAAAATCTATAGCAATAACAGAATTAGTGATATTTTCTACAAAAGATTTTGCTAAAATTGGACTCATCCAAACATGTGGATTTGGATCACCAGTTATTGGGTCTTCTTCCATTAATTCTGGTTGAGCTAAAGTGAGAACATTAAGAGAAGGATATGCATCCAATACATTTTGAACCCAAGGTTCAAGGCCAGGTAAACCAAATCTAACAAAAAGATCAGCTTCACCTATCATTTCAATTTCCCCAGATGTTAAAGAATAAGTATGAGGATCTTCAGATCCGGTAACAACAGCAACAGAAGAAAACAAACTTCCTCCTATTTGATTAGCCCAATCCGCTATTATAGAAATTGTTGTAACTACTTTCA
>JBHLQZ010000293.1:0-2796 GCA_048883065.1 Candidatus Thorarchaeota archaeon
TTCTTCAAGTAGTGATTTATTCTTTTTATCCTTTTTTGCTATCTCCTTTATCATTTCTGCTGATTTTTTATATGCCTCTTTTACCTTTTCTTTTAATGAACCTGAATTATTCCAGTAAATAAAGCCTATCGTCTTCCAAATTTCTGTAACGCTGTCATTTGGAATCAGTTTTGTTTGAGAATAAATTTGAGCGCCTTTTTCAAATCCACGCTCGAAGAATCGTTCGACAGTTAATTTAATTGTTCTTAAATCAATATGATTTGGAATTCCGATATTAATTTCTCCTTTTGGAGTTTCATTTCTACGAAAAGCATTTGAAATATCATTTATGCTCTCGAAATAGACTATTACAGCAATTTCGTCTTTGCGATATTTTAGTTTTCCCCAAAATAATGTTGGGATCACAACTGCATCAAGAGGTTTACTCTGATCCTCATTCATATTCAATCCTCAAATATTTTCCATATAGACAAAGATTCATATGTGTGTATTAATTGAACTAATATCATTTTTTACAGGATATAATTTTAAATTCATCTCTGTAAACATCGATTTGATTGAGAAAAAATGACAATTGAAATACGGGGACGATCGGAACATTTTGATAGGTTTTAATATCTTCTACTAACCAACTGATTAATAGAGGCATTAGAAAAAGATCATCATTCCTTTCAATATAGAACGTTGAAAGATCCACATCTTTTGAAAAAGCTATGGTTCTTTCTACCTGCTTTTCAACGGCCTTCTTTAATGCATGTTTCTTTCCAGCCCTAGGGCTCCAGTGCTTACAATCAATGCATAAGATAATTGGGTTACGTATAGCTAATAAATCGAGTTCATAACGCTTTTTCTTTGAACTCTTGAATCGGACTCTTGAAAATACTTGAAATTCGTGAAAAAGCAGGATATCCTGAGTAAATGCTTCGAATTCTTTCCAATCGAGATATTTTGCAGATGTCTCGATATCAATCCCTGCTTTAATTAACAGAAAAGCTAATTTTAATCTAGATTCGGGTGTTAAGTTAACCTGATTGTGGTCATCTCTTGTTATAATATCATCTGTAACAAGTGTATCTACTATATCATTAATGAAATCTAGATCATTAATTCCTGTCAAACCCGCAAGCAATTCCATACTAATCGATTCATTTTTGTACTTGAGTAATGACGATAGAACTACTTGTGTGGCATTATTCTCCATAGTTTTCACACTATAAGTCAATAAGGAATTTAATTGCTTTCAAATACTTAGATTCGTTTTTTAGCATTTATATCATTCGACGCAATACCTGTAAGAATCTATAATTGACATAGTTTAACTTTAGTAGATCAACAAAACACTTAAAAACTACGACAATCAATGATGAGATAAATTGAAAATCTTGGAGACGTGAATGAGGTGAAAAAGTCACAAAGACTTGACTGGAGGAATCGCGAAATCCACTAATGAATTATTTTTTGAATTAGAAACTCTAGATTTGAATTTATTAAACGATCTTAACTATAAATACATGTTTTCCATTTTGAAGCGGTCTTTTATCCGATTAGCACAATGTCGATTATCTTCTAAGCAGAAGTTACTGTTAAAAAACTCAAAAAAACAGCTTTCTTCTCATAAGATGACTTTAACAGCCTTAGCAGAATTTCTGTCTAGGGAACTTAATCTTCCCCATTCAACTATAAAGTGGAATCTAAGAACGTTGCGAGACATGGGCTTGCTTACAGCTGGAGATGCAAATGAGAAAGGTATTAATGCGAAACTAACGCTTGCGGGTGCACTTCTTGCTGAATCAATAGACTAAGATTCACATCGCGTTGCCAAACTTTTAATGGGGATGTGTGAGAAGCTTTAAAAACAAAAAAAGAAATTACATTTCACTACGATTAATTGATTTTTATGTTTGTATTATTTGAATGATGAAAAGATGGTTGAAGAAGATGAGCAACGAACGAGAAGGCGCTAAAGTATTCAAAGTAGAGTTAGGGATTGGAAAGCCAGTAAGAAACAGAATGAGGCGTAAAGGAAGAGGTTTCAGTCGTTTAGAGTTGAAAGAAGCAGGAAGTACTATTTTAGAAGCACGTAGATTTAGTATTCCTATAGATACTAAACGCAAGTCAATGCATGATTTTAATATCTCTGTTTTAAAAGAACTTCTTGAGGAAGAAAGAGCAAGTTCAGTCCGGGCCGAATTAGAAAAAGAAGTCATTAAAGAAGAATACCAAGAGTTTACGCAGATAAGAGGAATTGGTTTATCAAGTGCAGAACAATTAGTTGAAATGGGGGTAACATCTGTAGAAGAACTGGCTGCTCTTGAAGTAGAGAAACTGGATACAGATGTCCCAATTGTGACCATAAAAAGATGGGTTCGCAACGCCAAGAAACATCTTGGAGAAGATATTGAAGAAGAGGAACTAGAGGAACTAGAGGAACTAGAGGAACTAGAGGAACTAGAGGAACTAGAGGAACTAGAAGAATTAGAGGAAGAGATTGAAGAACTTGAGGCAACTGAACTAACGGATTTAGAGGCAGAATTGGAGGAAATTGGGTCAGAAGAGGAAAAAGAAGTAAAGGAAATATCAGAAGATGAGGTTGCAGTTACTGAGAAGGAAGAGATATATAAAGAACTTATGCAAGTTCGCGGAATAGGAAAGAAAACAGCAGAAAAGATTGTTGAACTAGGAGTTACGTCAGTTGAAGAACTGGCAGCACTTGAAGTAGATATGATACCAGAAACAGCAGATGTTTCTACTAACTCATTAAGGAACTGGGTAAAAAACGCACAAAAGCACCTTAAA
>JBHLQZ010000294.1:0-2787 GCA_048883065.1 Candidatus Thorarchaeota archaeon
CTCGAAAAATCAATTCAGCGATAGGATTACTTAATCAAATAGCTGATATGGATTTATCACTTCTAAATAATCTGGGAATACTTAATGTGTATGCTAAAATTGTAAAATATGATTTGTCTCCAAAATACTTTGAAAGTAAAAAAATGAAAGTTTTAAAGAAGATAAAAAACAATCTCAAATCTATTTGAGTTCTTGAGAAGTTTTAAGTTTTCAATGAAATTGTAATTCCATCCCTTATTGGCAGAATTACTGAAATAATTTCAGGATCTGAAAAAGCTAACTTGTTGTATTCTAAAATCCCTTTAGTAGCTTCATCCTTTTCTATTATTTCTTTCTCAGCTACGTAACCATACCACAGAGTATTATCAGTTATTAGAATACCTCCTTTTGATAACCTTCTGATTGAAGCTTTGAAAGTTTCAGGATATTCTTCCTTATCAACATCATTAAAGATTATATCAAACTCCCCTTCCAATTCTGAAAGAATTTCTAATGCATCACCTACAATGAATTTTATTTTGTTTTTTACATTAGCTTTTTCAAAAATCTTCTGAGCTAAATCTGCATTTTCTTGAGAAAAATCAGTGCATATTATCTCACAATTATCATCTGCTCCTTTAGCAAACCATAGTGCAGAATATCCAAAGCCTGAACCTAATTCTAGAATTCTTTTTGGTCTAATTAATTTAGTATATTGATATAATAATTGTCCAACTTGAGGTCCAACAGCTGGAAAATCTATTTTTTCTGAATATTGTTCCAACTCTTTGAAAATACTATCACGATTTTCTAGTTGTGATTCAAGATATTTCTCAATTTTTTTGTTAATAATATTCATAGTTAAGAATTTAACAAAATAGATAAAAATGCTTTTTTCATACAAAAAAATCTATTCTATTTTTATTTGTAACAGAGACAAATTTATATTATCTATTTTGCTGACTATCTTGATAATACAATGAACTTTGAAGATATTAAAATTCCTGGAGACATTGAAAACGTTGAAGGAAATAAGAAAATGCATTCGATTTTTATGTTTGCTTTAAGTACTTGTATGTGGTGTAAGAAAGGTAAAGAATGGCTTAAAGAAAATGGCTATACCTATAGTTTTGTTGATGTTGATAAGCTCCCTCTAGATGAAAAACGTGACTTAAAGGGTGATTTGAGAGAAGTATTTAATATTCTATCAATTCGCTATCCCTTCTTAGTGGTTGATGGAATGAATTTTTATGCTGGTTTTAATATAGATAGTTGGAAAGAAATGTTTTCAGAATAGGATGATAAGAATGAATAAGACTAAAACTAAAGATGATATCATAAAATATGTCCAAGGTGTAGCGATAAAGAGAGGATGGAAACTTAATCCAGACACTAGTACTTTAGACATGTTAGTGGAAGGATTAAGAGATTATTACAATAAAGTAGGATATTTCAATTGTCCTTGTAGAGATTCACAAGAAGATATGAAATTAGACAGAGATATTATGTGTCCTTGTGATTTTGCTCCTTTAGATATTGAGGAATTCGGATACTGTTACTGTTCTTTGTTTTTTGATCCTAATTTCGATTTTTCTAAACCTATTGAAATGATCCCAGAAAGAAGAGTACTGGAATAGATATTTCAAGGAATATTATTCGATAATCTCAATTTCAGAATGATCCATTTCTATTACTCCATCCCAATGTACATTTGAGACTATATCTCCTCCAAGATGAGTATTGAGTCCAAAACCAAAATGTACAGTACTTCGCAGTATCTCTTGAATACCTATATTTTTCTCTTGGCTTCTTTTTGGATTAGTCCCCAAAGTTACCTCTCCTAGAATTAAACCTCCTATATCCACTTTTGATAAACATTCATTTTCTAAAAATTCTGCTTCTTTTCTTCCTTCTACTTCTGTAATTTTGCCATTCTTGATTGTCAATTTTATTTCGTTTTCTAATGGTGGAAATGCTATAATATTCTTGAAATCAATTGGGAATTCACTAACAAATCTATCAATGATTAATGTACCATTTGTGTTCTTTTCTTGTGGAGCTGTATAAATCTGTCCTGCAGGAAGAAGAGCATTTTTGTTGAGTTCTGTAGGTTTAATTGTCATCTCTTTCCATTTTCTTGGACGAAAAGTAATGTCTGTTCCCAAGGGAGTTTTTATTCTTATTTTAGATGCATTGTTTAATTTGTTCTTCATTTTTTCTGTGTAGTTCATTATTTCTTTGTAATTTATATCACACAGATAAGTCAAATTTTTATTGTCTATTAACATATGCAAAACTATGCTTTTAGCATCACTATTTATCAATCCACTAAATGTATTGAAATGATCGTTAAGCTTCATTTTATTTATGAAATTATCTCCTCTTATAACAATCAAAAAATCGTTTGTTTTCAAATTATCTAAAATTGCTGTAAGATTAGGAGGTGCTTCTTCAAAATCCTTGTGTGGATTAACTTCTAATTTAATTGTTTTTATTCCTATTTCAGATGCTGCATCCCCAATTAAAGATGCAACATTTGTTCTAGAAATTGGATATAAAATAGCTAATGAGTCAATATATTCTTTATCAATCATGAATTTTAAGACTTTAATCCAAGATTGCCTTGATTTACTCATTATCTAATGTTAAAGTGTTTCTAAATTATAGATTTTTCCTTTTTGTCGGAATAATACAATTTCTGTTAATGAATTATCTCAAAAAACAACACTAAGTAAAGAATACTTGAAAAAAAGAGATTTTGAAAAGACAAACGAACCGAAGGGCAATGAAAAAGCAAGGGGTGAAAAC
>JBHLQZ010000295.1:0-2767 GCA_048883065.1 Candidatus Thorarchaeota archaeon
AGTAGAAATTGCTTCAGGTGGACAGATTGTACTCGATTTAGATAGTACAATCTATAACACTGGAAATATTTTTGAAATATAATTCAAGAAATATGAAATAATAAAATAAAAATAAATTAATACTCATTTGGCATTTTTTTTAATTCTGCAAGTGAAAATACAGGACCATCAGTACATACAAATTTATTACCAATATTACAGCGTCCACATTTTCCAATACCGCATTTCATTCGCATCTCTAATGAATTTAGGATTTGTTCATCTTTCCAGTTTAATTCTTCCATTACAGCAATTGTAGTTTTAATCATAATAGGTGGTCCACAGATGACTGCAATAGCATTATCGGAACTTGGAGCTACTTTTTTAACAATGGGAGCGACAAATCCTACTTCTTCAGTCCAGCCCTCTGCTTCACGATCTATTGTTAATACCACCTTAATGTCATCTCGTTTTTTCCATTCATCTAAAACATCTGCATATAATACTTCTCCAGGATCACGATTTCCGTAAATTACAGTTATGTCTCCATAATCCTTTCGATGTTTATCATCAAGTAAATAAATTACAAGAGATCGGAGCGTTGAAAAAGCAAAACCTCCTCCAATTACAACTATATTTTTCCCCTTCATTTCTTCAACAGGCCAACCGTTACCACATGGTCCTCTGACACCTACAATATCTCCAACTTCACTACTATGAAAAGCTGAAGTAACAGTTCCCATCCTTTTAATTGTAAATTTGATTGTTCCTTCTTCAGTTGGAGAAGAAGCAATCCCTATAGGGCATTCTCCCTTTCCAATTATACTAATCTCAGCAAATTGACCAGGAATATAATCAAAATTCTTGTAATCTTCTTTGTTTTTAAATTCCAATTCGATAGTTTTTATATCATTAACTTTATTCTCTGTAACAATCAATTTAACTTTAGTCAAATAAGGAATATATGGATTAGGCAATTACTTTCTCATCCTCCTCTTTTTCTATTTTTTCTATTTTTCTTAAATGATCTCGAAGATCATTATTTGCAGGACATACCATAATACATCTCCCACATCCGACACATCCTAGTAAGTCATAATTTGTTGGATAATAACTAAACTTATGCATTATTCTATTACGGCATCGTTGGATTTTTGTATCACGAGGGTTATGCCCACTCGTCTCAAGAGTATATAAACAAGATTGACAGGTATCCCAGATTCTAATTCTTCTTCCTTTATTATTATATTGATCAGTCTCATCAATAACATCAAAGCAAGTACAAGTTGGACATAGATAACTGCAGGAACCACATCCAATGCATACTTCGCTAATTTCATCCCAAACAGGATGATCAAAGCAGGTTTCTAAGTTACTTACAACTTTATCAACATCTATTTTTGTAACGAATGAATCTTCTGCCATTTTGGCTAATTCTTTAGATTTTTTAATGTCCTTATCTATGGCATTAGAAAGCCATGGCAATTTCTTTACAATCTCTTTTCCTTTCTCACTAATACCTTCTACTAAATAGGTTTCCCCTAAATCTGTTAAAAATACATCCATATTTTCTTTATTAAATGGATTTCCTCCTACGGATGTACAAAAACATGTAGTTCTTGGAGTATTACATCCAATACCAATAAGAGTTGTATTTTCTTTCTTCTTTAAATAGATTTCATCTTTCCAGTTTCCATGAAACGAGAAGAAATTAGCAAATAGTTCATAACTGTACGCATCACATGGACGAATTCCAAAAATCATGAATTTTTCATCTAAATCTTGTCTATCAGTAATTTCAACATCTTTTTCATCTAGCTTGTACTCAAATAATACTTCCATTTGAGGAAATAAGATTGACTTTGGTGGAATCCTTGAATTTAAGTAATCAAGTACAATATCTTCAGGATTTTCTATTTTTTCAAAGATAATGTTTCCCTTTTTTTTAACCGGAGCATAAAAGTTATATTCGCTAGCAAATTCGTTATAGAATTTTCCAATTTCATCTTTCTTTAAAATTTTTTCTTCCACTTTTTAATTCACCTCTTTAATCTTCCTCCAACATAAATTCTTCTGCATCATCCATACTAAAATCCATCATAGGAGGAAGTATTTTTGCACTCAAACCAGATGTATAATCAAACCTTTCTTTTACAATTTTCTCCAATTTCCTTGTAATGAAATTCAAATCAATACCAACTGGACATACAGATGAGCATGCTCCGCATGCCACACATCTACCTGCCAAATGTGTTGCACGGATTAGATGAAATGTAAATATATCAGTATATTCAGTAGTTTTATTAAACCAAATAGGTAAATTTTGATCAACGAAACAGAGATTACAATAACAAGCGGGACAAGCTTGACGGCATGAATAACATAACGTGCAAACTTCTAACTCTTTCTTAATATAATTCCATTTCTCCTCAGGGGATTTTGATTCAAATTCATCAATATCAGTAAATTCATCGTGTATAGATTCTAATTCCTGACAATCTCCTAAACATGTTTCTTCAGTAGCAGAAGGAGATTTTACTTGACAAACTTTACATAATTCATTAATATATTCTGTGTATGGAAACTTTTTCTCCCAGTCTTTTCCCTTCACAATAATTTCATCACCTGAGACAGATACATCAAGAATCTCTTTCTCTCCTACTTCAATATTTATCCTACTTCTGTTCACATTTCCATTGCAATTAAATCCTATCATCTTAACGTTATCTAAATTAATTTGTTTTTCTGCTGCTAGCAAATTTACAGCTCTTCCCACACACCCTTTAGA
>JBHLQZ010000296.1:0-2763 GCA_048883065.1 Candidatus Thorarchaeota archaeon
TCCAAAATGGCATAAAAGTTTCTTTTTTTAAATCAACATCTGTTGTAGTTGTCATATTTCATTGATTATAAATCTAGTATTTAAAATTTATAGATTGACAAAAATAAGTAAATCAATTTTTGTTTTTTGTACTATTAAACTATTAAAATGGCTTCTAGAAAACTTAATATCATCGTTTTTCTTTGGATAATTAAGGTGATTGAGATTTTTTCAAGAAAGAAAAAAGAAAAAAGCTTGAGAGAATTGTTTATAGAAGTTAGTGCTTTAACAAAAGAAGCTTTTGAATCTATGAAAGATGCTGTATTAGATTATGTTGAGGGAAATTTTCTGTTAGCTCAAGAAGATGCGGATAAAACAATACAATTAGAGAAAAAACAGGATAGAGTAAAAGAAGAAATCTTTGAAAGAATATTTTCACGAGAAACAATGGTATTTTCCCGTTCTGATAGAATACTGATAGTTGAAAACATAGATAAAATAACTGATAAAATAGAAATTGTAGTTAGAAAACTTCTATTGCATCAAATAAATATTAAAGAACCTTTACAAGATGGAATCAAAGAACTAGCTCTATTAAATACTCAAATTGGAGAAAAGGTTCATGCATTGGTTTTAAGTGTTTTAGATGATTTTGAAGAAGCGAGAAAGTACATAACTCAAATAACTGATTTAAGAAGAAAAGTGAGAGAAAAACAATGGGAATTGCAAAAAATGAATTATTTCTTTCAAGATGATTTTATGGATTTTCGTTACACTGAAACTTTAATCAAGTATTTAATGGAAGCAGCTGACAGAGCAGAAGTATTAGCAGATAGAGTATTTGTTTTAATCAATAAATATGCGCATTAAACATTATACAATAGGAGAAGAATATTAAATGGATCCATTAGTTATCGTCTTATTAATTTTAATGGTTGTCCTATCTTTTGGTATAGGAGCAAATGACGAAACTATGGCAACATTAGTAGGAAGTAGAGTTATAAAAACTAAATATGTAATAGGATTGGCAGCCATTTTAGTATTCATAGGTGTAGTATTTCTATCAGAAAATGTAGGAAGAACTATAGGTGAGAACCTTTTAGGTGAGAGTGTCGAGTATAATGTTTATATGTTATTTGCTGTTATAATCAGTACAACAATCTGGTTAGTAATTGCTTCAATAACAGGAGCACCAATTTCAACAACACATTCAGTTGTTGGTGCTGTTTTTGGAGTTGCCTTTGTTTGGAGTTTTCAAAAAGATGGTACATTTCTTAGTTCAATGAATTGGGGAAAATTAGGTCAAGTAGCCTTAGGATGGGTATTATCGCCAATTCTTGGTATGATAGGAGCAATTACATTTAGATTCTTGATTGAGAAAATTTTATCTAAACTACAAAAAGGATTGGAGAGAACAGAAAAGATAGAAAGAATTTTTGGCTTTCTTCTAATTGGTATTATTGGATGGACTCAAATTAGTAGAGGGGGAAATGATTCAGCTAATGCATTAGGTATAATGTATGGATTGATTGAATCTGGACAATTTTCAGCTGAACATTCAATCTATCTTGTATTAGCAGTTGGAATTGTTCTAGCTAGTGGTCTAGTAATAATAGGAAAAAATGTGATAAAGAATGTTGGGAATAATCTTATAGCAATTAAACCTTCAGATGCTGTAAGTATTGAACTTTCAACAAGTATAGTAATCTTTCTTGCAACAATTCTAGGATTTCCCATCTCAGGGAGTCATGTCTTGATTTTTTCAGTAGTAGGTGCAGGAATAGCGAAAGGAGAGCGTCCTGAAAGAAAAACTTTCATAAGAATCGTTTTAAGCTGGATAATAACATTTCCAATTGCAGCTATTTTATCAGGTATAATTTATGGAATCTTCTTAGGAGCTATTCCTTCTCTTTGAAAGAAGTTTGAAACTTATTTCTGATTCATCCAACTTTTTTAGTTTTAAACGCATTCACTTCTACATCTGATTAAATAATTATTTTGCTTAAAATCTATCTGAAAGATTAATAAGTGCTTATTTTTTTATTTTATAAAGAAGATTAAATTAAAAATCCTACTATAGAATTTTTGATAGAAGGAGAGAATATAAAAATGAAAATTGAAAATTATAAATGCTTTAGTTTAACAAAAAACCAGAAATTTAAACCAGAAGAATTCATAAAAGGAAGACTAGAAAGAGTAGATTATGTTCTAAAAAGTTTCAAAAAAATTAAACCAGAAGATTTGAATATCTATGTTTCAAATTTAAATGATAAAATTAATGAAATTGTTGGGGATTATGCATTCGATGTTGATGTTTTTAATTGGAATTCAATCAACCAAGATCTAAGTGTTTTACCTAATTTTCCTGAACTTGAGAAGTTAGTTTTTCTATTCGTTTGCAAAACTATTAACCTGCCTGAAAATTATGTGAATGAACAAGGAGAAATAGAAACAATATACTTTGATTTAAGAAAAGCAATAGAAAGAACCTCTTATTACCTAGTAAGGACTTTAGCAGATATTTATGGGAAAGAGGAAGGAACTGAAATCTATAAGCAAATTGCACCTAATATTCTAAATGAATATATCTCTAAAGCTGAAAGAGAAAAACCTAAGGATGTAGCAGAAGAACCTATTGATCCCAAGACTATTATGATTCATGATTTCAATAAAAATTCAACAGAAGCATGGTGTAAAGTCGGACTTGTAGATTGTACATCTTGTATACTTGATGATTATAAGGTTGTTTACCGATTTGAAGATGAAAATTTCACTTGATTGCGA
>JBHLQZ010000297.1:0-2745 GCA_048883065.1 Candidatus Thorarchaeota archaeon
TATGAAATTTCATCACGAACAGCAAGAAAAGATAAAAATAGAGCAAAAAGCACTTGTTTGGGATGAATCTCAGATGTTAGATTATATGGATAAATATCTGCAGAAATTGGAAACTGAGGGGAAGATTCGTTGGATTAAACCTAAAATTTGAAAGGAGGTGCGAAAATGGGAGAAGTGAAATTTAAAAAAATAAAAATGGATGAAGAAATTTTTCGGGAGAAAAAAAGGTTTCTTACTGCATGTGAAATAAATCATTCTACGATGGAGAATAACATTGCTGAGCTAGAAGAACAATTAGATTTGGATTTACCTACAAGATTACTTGATGATGATATTAAGAAGCTTGAAGATCAAATCAAAAGAAAAGTTGGGATGAATGCTTATGGTAATGAGATTGAGGCTACTGATGCTGATATCGACATGATGAAGATTGTCCTTAAAAAGTATAAGAAAGAGAAAAAACTTGGACTACCAAAGAAAAAGTTACGTCTCGAAATTATGAAACTCAAGGATGCTCAAGAAATGCCAGATGCTCCAGCAAAGCAAATAAAATTGCTTAAAAAAGAGATAAGGGAAAAAGCATACGAAATTATTGATAATTCATCTAAACCTACCATGACAGATTAAATGAAGTTACTACTTAATAATAAACCATGTAGACTACTATTGGCAATAGCTAAACAGGATGGAAGGCAAGGAATTACATCAATAGGAAAACCAGCTTATGCTACATATAAGTCACGATGGGAAGTTATAAGTGAGCTTCAAGAAAGGGGGTTAGTTTATACAGAAAATATGGGACGAGAAATAATACCATATCTAACAAAGAAAGGAGAACTTGTTTTATCTTACATAAACTATATATTATCCCTTTAATTTTTTTTATTTTTTAGAAACATTTATAAAGCATAAGATTCTATATTATTCATGGAAAATGAAAAACAGGAATCATTTGAAAAAGACTACTCGATAAATCAACAGCAAGGATTTATAAGAAATCTTACAGTAACAGAAGTAGATGGTAAAGATAATAGATATAAGTTTCAAATAAGATATATTGATGAACATGACAATCTTCAACAACCAGAAGATTGGTATTCTGGATTTGGAAAACCACCTGCTATTGATGGTGATTATTTGATTTTTACATACAAAAAGAATGGTATCTGGAATAATGTAAAAGATATCTTAGATATTAGGCTAACACATGAAGAAGCTGATGAATCTGATTCCGAGGCACTTGAAGAAATGCAAAATAGTGTTTCTGAGCCACTTTTAGATTTAGATGGTGAAGATGTTACAATAAATGAAGAAGTGTTATCAGAATCGCTGTCCGTTCCATATAGAGCACTTCTACTTAATGCATCGGTTCATTTGTGTATTAAGAGAGGAACATTAACACATGAAGAAGTTGTTGCTCAATTTAAAAGATTTTTAGGAGTTTTAGAATGAATTCTGATAAATATCATTTGATATACATCGGGATTGTATTAATGTTTGTCTTTGCAGTTATATTTATTCTTTGTAATAATTCTACGAAATCGGATAAATATTTTTATGAATCTATTAAGGATATGGGTGATATGGAAAAATGTTATTATATATGTGATTATGAACATCACCCATCAATGACATCATATGGAGCATGTATGGATAAATGTGATAAACTCTATAATATAGAAACATTTAAAAACACTAAATGCGATGAAATATTACAATTATTAAAATGAGAACACTATCAGAACACGAAGAAAAGAACATATGTGAATGTGAGAATTGTGGAAATTATCCTTTAAAACATTTAGAAAGATGCCATAAATGTAATTCTACTGCATGGCATACATTAAAAATTAAATATGAGGTAGAGGAAGTAGAAGAATAATGGAAAGAAGATTAGTAACAGTAAGAAAAATAAAAGAAATTGAGGAACATCCAAATGCTGACAGATTAGAAATAGCAGTTATAGATGGATGGAGATGCATAGTTAAAAAAGGCGAGTTTAAAAGGGGCGATTCTGGATTGTTCTTTGAGATAGATTCTTTTCTACCCATTAGAGATGAATTTGAATTTTTAAGAAGTGGGAGTACATTTAAAAGAATGACGGTAGATGGGAAAGAAATAACTGGTTTTAGACTAAGAACTATGAAGTTAAGAGGAGTTTTATCACAAGGACTATTGGTTCCATTATCAATGTTCCCAGAAATAGACTTCTCGGAAGATAAAGATTATTCAGATGATTTAGGAGTTTTAAAGTTCGAGCCACCAATTCCAGCACAATTATCAGGACAAGTAGAAGGTATGTTCCCTAGTTATATTAAGAAGACTGACCAAGAAAGAATTCAAAATTTACCTGAGTATTTTGAAAAGTATAAAGATGTAGAATTCGAAATTTCAGAAAAGCTTGACGGATCTAGTATGACTGTGTTTTGGGATGGAGAAAAATTCGGAGTATGTAGTAGAAATTTAGAACTAAAAGAAGATGAAGAAAACACATTCTGGAAAGTTGCAAATAAACTAGACCTAAGAAATAAAATGACTAATGGAAGAAAAATAGCTATACAAGGAGAACTTGTGGGGGAAAGCATCCAAAAGAATCCACTTAAAATACAAGGACAAGATTTCTATGTATTTGATATATGGGATACAGAAGAACATAGATATTTAACTTCAGAAGAAAGATTTAAAATAACATCTGAATTGGGATTAAAAAATGTTCCCATAATTGGATTGGAGAAAATATTTCAT
>JBHLQZ010000298.1:0-2735 GCA_048883065.1 Candidatus Thorarchaeota archaeon
AGAAGAAAGAAGTTCTTCATTTTCCTTCATTTAAACTTTGGTACAAATAATTTTTTCAATTTTTTACAGAATAATTTTATAAATCTGAACCGTATAACATACACATTAAGGGTAATTTATGTAAGATGATGAGAATGCCAAAAAAAGAGAGTTTTCGACCAACAATTTGTATTTTTCCTTGCCCTATTTGCGCAATTGACAGTGACATAGATTTGTTTGAAGAAGCATCTCGATCGACTTTTTATTGTAGAACTTGTGGTAGAGTATATATCTGTAAGTTACCCTTAGGTTCAATTCATGTAGGAGATGAAATTCGGTATATATGTCCAATTGACCATACAGAACTAGAAGAATCACCTTTTAGATCGAAAGAAATAGAACTCCTTATAGAAAAAGCTAAAGAAGGGAAGAAAAAATAATTTTTTGAGACAAATGGAATCTAAGCAAGAGAAATACCCGAAAGTCATTCCAATTGATGTTGATGGAAATATTTCTATCTCAAAATTAATAAAAGAGTTTAAAGCATCAGGTGTTTTTGGTCCAGGAAGAATAGCAAAAGCTGTTGACATATATTCTGAAATGATTGAAGGAGAATCAACCATTTTTTTAGGTTTAGCAGGAGCATTAGTTCCTGGTGGGATGAGAAATATTATCACAGACATGATAAATAATAATATGGTTCATGTGATAGTCACTACAGGAGCAAACGCTACTCATGATATAATCGAAGCAGTAGGAGGGAAACATGTTCGTCAAGTAAAATACTCTTCTGATCAAGAATTGAGAGAAAAAGCAATAGATAGAATTTACGATGCTTTTGTTGCTGATGAATCGTTCATGAAATTGGAAGATCATATCCAACCAATTTATAGTAAAATTTTCGAGGATAACAAAGATGAAAATAATGTTTTAGCTATTTCTACTCATAAATTAATGCGAGAAATAGGAAAACATCTTGAAGATCCCAATTCCTTTGTTAAAGTAGCCTTTGACAATAATGTCCCAATTTTTGTCCCAGCATTTGGGGATAGCATACTAGGTTTGCAACTTTGGATGTTTTCTCAATTTAACAAGGTTTTAATTGATGACATGGGTGATTTAGGAGAAATACAGAAAATAGCGAATGATTCATCAAAAGCAGGAGTCTTCTTTCTAGGAGGAGGAGTTCCAAAAAATTACATTTTTCAATCACTTCTTATGTCATCAAAAACATTCTCTTCCGCCATTCAAATCACTATGGATCGAGTAGAAACTGGAGGTCTTAGTGGAGCATCCCTTTCAGAAGCCGTTTCTTGGGGTAAAGTTGCTGCAGAAAGCAAGATGGTTACTGTGGTTTCAGATATCACTGTAGCCCTTCCTCTAATCTACGCAGGGACTCTAGCGAAACTTAGTTAATCGACTAGTACTAGGGTAAAGTTATTATTATAACGCGTCTTTTTTATCTATAGATGAATCGTGATTACACTACAACATTCATTTCTACTGAATGTTTAGCCAAGAACATTGACAACAACAAATACAAAATAATTGACCTTCGAGAGATTGAAAAATATCAAGAAAGTCACATCAAAGGTTCAATTCACATTGACAACAGTGTTTTCATTTTTCATAATGAGGAGGGAATTAATGAACTTCCAAATAAGAATCTTCTTGAAAAAACGCTTAAAGAGAAAGGGATAAACAATGATGACACTCTTATTCTTGTTGATGATGTATTTAATCTGAACTGTTCTCTTGCAGCTTGGACTCTCAATTACTATGGTTTTACAAAGATAAAACTTCTAGATGGTGCTCTTGCAAGATGGGAAAAAGAAGAGCGTCCACTAACAGATGAAGTTATTGAATATCCTCCAGGAAAAATAGAGTTAAAACAAGTAAATGAAGAGATTCTCATTGAAAAAGATGAAATTTTATTGAATATCAATTCAAAGGATATACTATTTGTTGATAATAGAACTGAATACGCCATATCTTATGACCAACAAGGAGGAAACATTCCTGGAGCAATTCACTATTGGTATCTAGAAATTTTCAAAGAATGTCCTGATTACTTTGTTCTAAAGAATCTAGAAGACATCGAGAGAGAATTAACAAAAATTGGTATTTCAAAAGATAAAACAATTGTAGTCTATTGTGAATCAGCACCACAATCAGCTCTTGTTTACCTTGTACTAAAAGAGTTAAATTATCCCAAGGTTCGTTTGTATCTTGCTGGTTTTAATGAATGGCGAATTATTTGCTCATTCTTTTAAACTATCCACTAATGGAGGTTCTTGATATATTTGCTGAGAAAATTGAAATCTATTTCATACATCTCTGAGATTGTTTTGTTAAGATCTAATAACTTCATTTCTACAATGTTCTTATTGTTATTTTGTTTATCAGAAACAAGTTTTATTATTTCTTTAACATAAGGAGTCAAATTTTTTCTTTTTCCTTTCTTTGGAATAGGAATTTTCTTTAAAGGATCACTAAAGAATTCCATAAGTTTCCCTTTCATTTTACCAGCTTCTCTGTACCAGAAGTTTATCACTTGAGAATTTAATATTCCTAAAAGAGGGTAAATATCATTTTTATCTTCTGGGATAATCCCATAAATATCTGTAGCTCCAAAATAACCTTTCTGATCTAAACCAAATCTAGGAACAGATACCCTATATGGTGTAATAATCTTTGTTTTGGTCGTCTCAAAAAATTTAAGATTCCTATAAACACTGTAGTCGAACCATCTAATT
>JBHLQZ010000299.1:0-2729 GCA_048883065.1 Candidatus Thorarchaeota archaeon
AATTTTTTTGTCTTCAATGCATCATCGGTAACATTAAGACACTTATCTATCTCATCGTAGATCTTTATTTTATCCTTCCAGGTCTCACTAGGTATATCTTGAGTTCTTTCTTCTTCAGATTCTAGTGTCTGCCGCCTTCTTTTCACTTCAGCTTCCAGTGCATCTAAAGTTGATCTACCCTCTTCAAGTTTAATAGTTATATTATTAAGTTCATTATTTTTTAACGCGATAGACTGAGTTAATAACTCCAATTCCTTCTGTTTCTCTTGCAAACCCATTTCTATCGTTCCTGTTTTCATTCTGTCAGCTAATTCTGATTTAAAGCTAGTTAACTCATTAGCAAGCGCATTTTTTTCCATATTCAACAACTTAAGCCTGGTATACGCTTCTTGGAATCTGTTATTCACGTTTTCCAGATCTTCTTGTTTTCGCACTAGTTCAGCTTGTATCCCTGCAACATCGCTGACATCGTCCAGAACCAATATGGCCCCTTGGAATTCTCCATTACCATCAAGCAACGGTATATTGGATATATCTGCCAGATATCTGTTACCCTGTTTATTTTTTATTGCAATAGATTTCACAGTAACCATTTTTTTATCTTTTCGGCATTGATCCATCCCTTCACGTAATCGCTCTCGCCCCATTAATTCAAGCGTGAAAAGATCAGAACCTATCGCTTGCCCAGTTTCTAAGCCCAACATCTCCTCAGATTTTTTATTCCAATTAGTTATAATATTATCCTTATTTATAGTGATTATAGAAGAAGATATTGAATCCTTAATATTATTGAAATGAAACATCAACTGCTCATTTTCTTTTTGAAGCCGAAATATACGTTCTCCTTCTTTCTCGAGTTGATTACTTTTTATTTCAATTTCTTGTTGATATTGAAGGAGTTGTTTTTCTTTATCGGTTAGTTCATCGTTTCTTATTTGAAGTTCTTGTAGTTTGTTTTGTAGTTCTATCTGTAATTGGTTGATTTGATTGTTTTTATCCATTAGCTCATGCTGCGTTTGTTGAAATTGCTGGTTTGTCGTTTCAAGTGCTTGCTGTTTTTGCAGATTTTCTAGTTCAAGTTGATCGATTATTTCTGTTTTTTCTGTTAATTTTGTTAGATTTTCAGAAAACTGCTTTCTGATATCCTCAATATCTTGATCTTTAGTCTCAATATCGTTATTCCTCTGTTGTAGTTCTTCTTGTTTTTCTTCTAATTCTTTTTTAAACCAGGTTAGCGCTGATTTACTTGCTTTTACCTCTTTGTTCAACTCTTCTAACTCTTTCAACTGTGATTCTACGTCTTTATCACGTAATTCACGTTCGTGATGTAGTGTTTCTAACTCGCTTTGTAACTGAACTGCTTCCTCACATTTATCCTTAAATTGCTGTTCAAATTGATGTACCTCACCAATTTTTTCCTTCAGCGTCTCTATGCTCTTACTCAAATCGGTTTGTAATCTTGCATTCTCATCACTTGTACTCTCTAGTTGTTGTTTGATTTGTTGTAATTCCCCTTGTTTACCTTTTAATTCGATCTGTAATTGTGTAATCTCCTCCTCCCTTTTACCTAATTCCATATGCTTTTTTTCTAATGTCTCTCGTCGTTGCTCTAATTCTGTTTGATTCCTTTCCAACTGATGCCTAGTTTCTTCTAAATCTTTACTAATTAATTCAAGGTCGCTGTTTTTCGCATCAAATTCTTTTTCTTTAATTTCAAGTTCGTCTTTTATTTGATTTATTTCGTTATTTTTTACATCTAATTCATTATTCCGTTCCGTTAGTTCTGTTTGAAGTTGACCGATTGTATTATTTTTTTCTTCAATTTCTCTTTTCGAACATCGAAGGTCTTCATCCTTTAATTTTAATTCTTCTCTCTCCCTCTCAATTTCCTCCTTAAGTTCATTTATCTCTTGTTTCTTTTCTTCTATTTCTAATTTCTTATCCTGCAGCTCTTTATTTGTTTGTTCAATTTCTCTATCTACCAAACTAAGTTTTTTATAACTTTCTTGAAATTTAGCGCTAAGGATATTCAAATCTTCTTTTTTTCTTTCTAACTCAGCCTTTACTCCAACAACGTCACTTACATCATCTATAAACATTATCGACCCTTGGAATTCCCCGTTACTGTCGTGCAACGGTATCTGAACTATATCTGTGAGATACTGACTTCCCTGATAATTTTTAAGAGATATCGATTTAACAGTAATTGGTTTTTTAGTATCATGAGATTCCCGTATCGCCTCATCCAGTCTCTCATCCTTCAATAGTTCCAATTTAAAAAAATCTTGACCAACTATTTTCTCTGAATCCAAACCAAACATTTCTTCGGCCTTTTCATTCCATTTGGTTATTATATTATCTTTATTAATCATAACAACAGAAGAAGGGATTGAATTCCTCAACGTATTAAACATAAAATTAAGATGATTTTTCTCTCTTTCTAACTCTTCAATATTTCCAGTTTTTTCCTCTACTTCCCATGTCTTTTTCTTTAGCTCTATTTGTAATTGATCGACAGCTTCCGTCTTCTCTGAAAGTAAGGTTTTTTTCTCAGTAAGTTGTCCTTTAATCTCGTCGATTGTTTTATTCCTTGTTTCCAAATCTATATTCAATGACGCTAACTCATTCTTTTTATCTTCTATCTCTATTTTGACTGTTTTTAATTCTTCATTTCTTTCTTCTAGTTCATGATTTTTCTGTTCAAGTTCGTTATTTAGCTCTGTGATTTG
>JBHLQZ010000300.1:0-2712 GCA_048883065.1 Candidatus Thorarchaeota archaeon
CATTAAATTCAATTAAATATATATCATCTAGCGTTTTCATAAATTGACCATATAAGACACCTTTATACTTAATTCCTGTTTGTTTCTCTAAAGCATCTATTGATCTTTCTAATATGCTAATAGCTTTTTCAGTGTCTGATTTCTTAAGAAATGGAAGTTTATGGTCAGCTAAACTATAAGAGCCCATACTGCCTGTATTTGGTCCTTCTTCATTATCATAAGCTCTTTTGTAATCCCTAACTAAAGGCATGGGAACGATTGTTTTTCCATCAGTAAAAACCTGCAGGGAGAATTCTTTCCCTTCTTTTTTCTCTTCTACTAAAAACTCATTGCTTTTAGAAAGTATATTTCGTGCATAATCTTTAGCTTCTCTAAATGTTGTAAAGTGATCACCATATACACGCACTCCCTTTCCTCCTGTCAGACCATCAGGTTTTATTGCAATCTCTAAACCAAACTCTTTAATTGCATCTTCAAGATCTCTAATAGAGTTACAAATAACATAAGGTACGTTTCCAGGGATATCATATGCATCAAGTAAGCATCGTGCAAAAATCTTACTAGATTCAATTCTAGCTACTTCTTGTCTTGGACTGCATGTAGGAATATCTAGTTTCTCTTCTAGATAATTTGTAATTCCTGATGCAATTGGATTTTCTGGTCCAATTATTGCATAATCTACTTTACGAAATTGATTTAATTTCTCAAAATCATTTATTTCTCCTAAAACAGATTTTCTTGATAAATCAGCAATTCCTGGATTTTCTGTAGACATATATGAGTAGAGTTTTGCATCATTTTCAACAATTTTTTTTGCTATTGCATGCTCTCTAGCACCATTTCCAACAAGTAATACTTTTTCTGTCATCATCTTACCTCCTCATAATGACTCCTACCCTCTAATTCACCATTAAGATATTTTATCCGAATTTCTTGAGCAAAATCCGTAGGATAACTTCCTGATAAGCAAGCTATACATAAATCTGAAGTACCAATGGATTTCTTTAAAGAATCAATACTTTGATAATAAAGTGAATCTACATTTAGTATTTTTCGAATTTCTTCAAGAGTGTTACCTGATGCTATCAATTCATTGTCAGAAGGAAAATCGATCCCATAATAGCATGCAAATCTTATAGCGGGACAAGTTAAAGCAAAATGAATTTCTTTTGCTCCTAATTCCCTAAGATCTCTGACTATCTTTTGGCTTGTTAATCCTCTTACAATGGAATCATCAACAACTAAAATACTCTTACCTTCGATATACTCTTGAGTGTAAAGATATTTTCTTTTAGCAACATCAAATCTTTCTTTCTTGCTTTTCATAATGAAAGTTCTATGCAGATATCTGTTTTTTATAATAGCTTCTCTTACAGGAATTCCTAAAACTTCAGAGAGACCTTGACTAGCTGGTCGAGAAGTATCAGGTACAGGAACAACATAATCTATATCAATTTCATCATTTTTTATCCTATATCCCAATTCCCTTCCTAGTTGTAAACGAATATCATATACTAATTTATTTTCAATAACTGAACAAGGATTTGCAAAATAAACATATTCAAACATACAATAAGCGTGATCTTTAGTGGATAATTGTATTCTTTCAGTGTTTTCACCTAATATAACAAGTTCTCCAGGTTTAACATTTGTAAAATCTTTTATTTTCATATTCTGAAGAACCACGCTTTCTGACGCTACAATTGTGAATTCTGAATTTTTTCCTATAACTAAAGGTCTTATTCCTCTTGGATCTCTGAAAGCAAAAATAATGTCCTTGAATATTCCTACAATAGAATAACTTCCATCTACTTTTTCCATGAATGTTCTAATTGCATTTTCTAAACTCCCTTCTCTTTCGTTTAATAAATCACCTAAAAACTCAACAATAAAACTTGTATCACTCTCATATTTTTTACTTGAGAGAATTGGTATGTTAGTGATGTTTCCATTATGGACCAAAGTAATTTTTCCATATTTTGTTTTATAAAGAAAAGGTTGAGCATATTCTTCTGTATTTGATGAATCTATTCTATTTCCAAAAGTTGGGTATCTGGTAGAACCTATCAAGATATTTATTTCTTTTTCATCATCTACATCTAACAAATCGGGGTAGCCATCTTTCTTAGATATTGATATCTCTTTGTTTTTCTCCTCTATCCAAGCAAGTCCACTTGCATCTTGACCTCTATGTGTAAGCATTTGAAGTAGAATCTTGCCTTGACCAAGAGTTGTTGTACCAGTAATTCCTAAAACACCACACATTTTATACTATCCTCACTTTGTTATTGTAAATATTGACCTTATCTTGTGAAATTAGTTTAATTGCTAAAGGTAAGATTTCATGTTCCATTTCTAAAATTCTGTTTGATAACGAAAATTCAGTATCATCTTCTTTAATATCAACAATTTTTTGAAGTATTATTGGACCACCATCTACTACTTCATTAACAAAATGAACGGTGCACCCTGTGAATTTCACGCCATAATCTAGCGCTTGTTTTTGAGCATTCAATCCTGGAAAAGCAGGTAATAGGGAAGGATGAACATTGATTATCTTATTTTCAAAATGTTTTACAAAATAAGGTGACAAAATCCTCATAAAACCTGCAAGAACAATTAACTCAATACCATGTGATTGAATAATACGTATAAGCTCTTTATCATATGCTTCATTTGATTTAAAATGACTTGATTCTAAACACACAAATT
>JBHLQZ010000301.1:0-1869 GCA_048883065.1 Candidatus Thorarchaeota archaeon
TTCATTGAAGTTCAAAAAGCGTTTGTAAAAGCTAAACCTACAACTATAATTTATATTACAGAAAAAGGTCTAAAAGCAATACAACAATACGCAACTTTGGTTACAGATTCTTTAGGAAAAATGCTTGAAAGAATGAAATAAAAAGAAAAAATCTGCAGAAAAACCTGCAGTCTAAATTAATTACTTTGGTCGTAAATGCTTTCTACTATAGATTGTTAATCCAAGACCTAGATATATGAGAGATAATACAACTAGTAATGCTAGATCAAACCAGTTTTCTCCAATTGTTCTTTGTCCAAGGATAATTGATCTTAATGCTCGTATTGCTGGAGTAGAAGGTAGAAAATCAAATAATCTAAAAGAATTACCACCTAACCAAGAGATATTAGATACTATTTCTGGATTTGGTATGATAGTGAATGCTCCAGATAGGAAAGCCATTGGAACTGCTACAAGATTTGCTAATCCTTCTGCATCCTTACTACCTCCAGCGAGTCCTGCTAATAAGAATGCTATTCCAGTTATACCTATTGATAGGATAATACCAATGAGTATACCAGTAAGAATGTTAATAGAAGGTTCCAATCCAAACATCATTGAAACACTGAACATTATAGGTACTTGAACACTTACAAGCAATGCTTGACTGAAAATTAAGGATAAGATGTATGTGCGTGGTTGAACACTGGTTAAACGAATTCTTTCTATGGATTTAGATTCCACATCTCTCATAGTCACACCAGTAGCTGAAGTTAAGGATTGAAGAATACCAAAAACAATAACACCTGGAATTACATAATGAAAAGCAGTAAATCCTTTAGTAGCATAATTACCAACAATTACGGTTTCAACACCTGTTGTTTGTTCTTCCTTTCCAAAATTAAAGAACATTTCAGTAAATTCTCTGATAATTGTACCAGTTACTGCAAATTCTTGAAGAGATGCGTCTCCTTCAACAGTAACAGAAACCTTACTTGTTGTTTCAGGATATCCATACCAATTATTTGTAGCTAGAGTAAGATCAGTGTTATTATCATAAGAGATTTTGAATGTAGAGAGGATTCCTTGACTGAAACTTTCAGGAAGAGTTATTAGAGCAACAATTTCTCTTCGTTCAAGTTTAAACAAGGCTTGATCGATATCGGTTTGATTCATTATTGTTATTGAAAACAAGGTTGCATTATCTTTAGAATCTGGATAAGTAAGTTCATCTAATATTTCTAGATATTTTTCTGAATAAAATGTTCCAGAAACTACTGCATCTCCATAGAATGCAATTGTTCCATCAGGAATACCTGAATCTTGATTTATAACTATGATTTCCATAGTTTGAGCACTAATACCATTTCCACTATATGAAATTCCAAATACCGCTACAAAGATTAACGGAAAGATTATTGTAAAGAAGAAAGCCATCTTTTGACGGTAAATTGATTTCAAATTAGTTTCAATTAATTTAGCAAACATACTATTTTTTACTTTCATTATTTTTTCACTTCCTTATTGTTGTTATTTCCATTTGTTCCTTCCCTCAGTTTTTTTCCTGTTAAATGTAGAAATACATCTTCTAATGTGCCTAGTCTTAATTGGATATCTTGCAAATATGAAATAGATTCATGTTCTTCAATAACATCCATCACTTCTGCAATATCAGAGATACCGCTGTATGTTTTAATGTAGATACGATCATTTTCTTCAGAAAATTGAGAAAATTGTGCTCTCAGTTTTGCTTTAAGAGATAGATAGAGAGTCTTTTCTATGTTTTTAGAGAATTGTATTTCAATTGTTTCTCCAGAATTATATTTTGCTTTCAGCTCATCAGGAGAACCAATTGTTAACACTTTACCATGATCGATAACTGCTATTCTG
>JBHLQZ010000301.1:1879-2687 GCA_048883065.1 Candidatus Thorarchaeota archaeon
GTCACTTAATCTATCTGCTACTTCCATCAAATGAGTTGTCAAGATTATAGTAATTCCTTCTTTTTCTACTAAATTATCAATGCTTTCCCATAAAACGTTACGACTTTGTGGATCCATCCCAGCAGAGGGTTCGTCTAGGAATAGAATCTTTGGTGAATGCAAAAGACTGATTGCAACATTAAGTCTTCTTTTCTGACCCCCACTCATCTTCTCGGCTCTTCGATCAGATAATTCAAGTAATTGAAATAATTCCATCAAATTGTAAATACGTTCATGAGCGTTAGATACTTTGTATAAACTAGCATATAATTCCATATTCTCTAAACAGGTTAAGAAGGGGTAGAATACTAATTCTTGAGGAGCGTAACCGATTAAACCTCTTAGTGATTTATCACCATTCAAAGGTTTTCTATTAATGGATATTTCTCCATTATCGGGTTTCAAAATTCCAACCAACATTTTGACAAATGTTGTTTTACCAGCACCATTAGGCCCAAGAAGCCCTAAAACTTCACCTTTGTAAAGCTCAAGACTTATTCCTTGGACAGCTTTAATGGTTTTGTCAAAAGTTTTTTCCAAGTTTTCAGTTTGTAGTACGACTGACATGATTAACAATTCAATAGTATATTAATAAAGGGAGAAATTTCTCTTAAGAGCAAAGTAGTTTGAAGAACAGACAAGTTTGTAGCGCAAACCTATAGTATAAAAAATACTCATAGAATTTTTCTGAAAGGATTAAAAAATGTAAAAATTGATATTTCCAAATTCTATCTATTAAATTTCGATTTTTTGTCAAAAAAAAGCTTTT
>JBHLQZ010000302.1:0-2676 GCA_048883065.1 Candidatus Thorarchaeota archaeon
ATATATAATTATTTCACCAATTGTATTAATATTTTGATTAATGTCATTGTAATGGTTGATTGTGTCAAAACTTACTAAAAAAAATGAAGAAATAAAGCCAAATAAAATAAGCATTTGAATTACAAGTGAATTAGCTCTAATAACATTTCTAGATACTTTTAGTGTATGTTTAGTTATAGTAGAGAGACCTTTCAGAAGAGAAATGAGAATTTTTCCTATCCATACGATAGTTCTTCGTGAGATTACAAGAAGTAAAACTAAAAGAATTACTAGAGTATAAATAAATGAAAAAATAGCACTTTGCTCAACTTTCTGAACACTAGTAAACATAAAAAGATATAAGGCTACAGCAAAAGCTACACAAAGAACTATCCATTGAAGTCCATTTTTAAATACCAAAACAATTCTATTAAGTAGTAGTTCTTCTTTTTTCTCATTTCTTCTATAAATAGTAGATAAACAATCAGCAGAAACTATGAATTGTAAAAAACAATAACTGAGAATACTTAAACAATTAACTAATATATTCAATCCTTGATTATAAGCAGATGATAACAATCTTGGTTGTACTATACCCATAATAAGAGTTGATATCAAAAATCCGACCAACAATGAATAAAAAGCTAATTTAGATTCAAGTTTGAGGAAATCAGAAAGAAAATCAGATCTTTTACTTCCTCTTAAATAGTAAAATTCTATTTTATCTTTCTGTGAACTGAAAAATCCTCTAGTCGTATTTGTTATAACAACTGCACAAAAACCAAAACCTATTATATAAAACACTGCAACGCGCGACCAAGTGTATTCTTTGAAATTACTGCTAAAGAAAGAGAGCTTCCATTCTAATGAACTAGATCTTAAGAGACTCTCGTATGTATTTGTTTTGTTATAATAATAATCAAAGTAAGCATCTATCTCAATCATTTTCTCACTTAAGAATCCTTCTAATTTATGAGGTAAATACGAATTAAGAGCTTCCTCTGAGAATTCGAACATTGGAAGATAATAAATAGTTAAATTTTCAAAAAAGCTCCCAAACAGATTGTCAAAAGTTTCAGATAGAAGAAACAAGTATTTCTCCCCTTCAGATCTAGACCAACTTCTTGAAATAACTCTATTAGTTAAGATATCTTCTAGTTCAACAAAATTCCCTACTTGACTAGATATTGTTATGTTATTATTTGCATAACTGAAGTTCAGTGGAAAATCTTGATTTAATTCAATATTTTCCAAAACTGAGAGTGATTCATCCATAAGAAGTTTATTATTTCCAATAGCTACTTTACTATATTCTGAATAATATTCTTCTGGAGCCCAAAATAATATAGTATCATAAGCAGTTGAATTAATAATTAAACTACATCTTAAACGCCCAATATATGTTGCAGATTCAAGATTGTATTGGTTAAGAAATGTGTTCATATCAAAACCAGAATCAAGCATTTTCAGCTCATTTTGGATTAAAAAACAATAATCAGGAAAAGTTTCCATCTTCAATTGGTTAAAATGCGTATGATAATTATTTAAATGACTTGAATAGACAATAAAAGTAGTAACACTTGAGAATAGAAGAGGTAAAAATAAAAGAACTAATATTTTAACTCTATCCCATTTCATTATTTCAAATCCTTAGTTGTTAAATTAATACTTTAAAGTTTCTTATAACACAGAGTTCTTCTTAGAAGAGTTTAATGAAATATGAAAAACGATATAGTGATAAGAAGAAGAATTGGCGCCGTTGGTAGGATTTTCAGTTATTGACCCTCAAGTCAATTTTTCTCGAACCTACGACCGGTCGGTCTCTGCTCATTCATAGACGTTGTCTTAGCTTTATTAACAGCCGACTGCTCCACCGAACTGAGCTACAACGGCGCGTTTGTTTCGTTCGTTTTTCATTCTCTTGCTTTGTTTTTAAATCTTTTTTTCATTCTCTACTTTATCTAATTGCTATAATCCTAGCGTATCATAAACCAATTCACTTATTTTGATATTATCCTGAATTGGGTGTATCCAATTATTATCCGGAGGTATGTGCTGGCTTAACATAATAGTAATAATTTGATTTATTGGGTCAATATTAAAAATAGTGTCAGCAGCCCCTCCCCAACCATATTCTCCAATCCCACTTCTAGTTATGTTTTCAGCTATTTTGATTTTTACTCCTAAACCAAAACCATACCCTTCATTACGTTTTCTTATTTCTGAATCTTCAGTTTTATAGTATTCCATATCCAAAGTTGTTTTTCCATCAGGAAAATGATTAGATACCATCATTTCTAGTGCTTTATGGGATATAATCTGAGTTTCATTATACACTCCTCCATTTAGCATCATTATACAGAACTTGAGATAATCTTCCAAAGTTGAAACCAATCCACCTCCACCTGACAAAAATTCAGGCTTGGAGTAAAATCCATCAGCAATTGGTCCTTTAACTTCAACTAACGATCCATCTTTTTTCTTCATATATGGTATAACTAAACGTTCTTTCTTCTCTTTAGGAACATAAAAATCAGTATTTTCCATATCCAATTTATTAAAAATACTTTCTTTGAGAAAGACATCAAATTTCTTCCCTGATAACTTCTCTATGAGCAAACCAAGAAGATCATGATTCAAACCATACCACCAATGAGTTCCGGGTTCAAAAAACAACGGAAGTGTAGCTATTCTCTT
>JBHLQZ010000303.1:0-2675 GCA_048883065.1 Candidatus Thorarchaeota archaeon
CATTAAGACATGCTGCAGAGCAAGAGCCACATCCTTTACAGAGAGCCTCGTTAACGGTTGCGACTAAGTACTTATGTCCAAATCGCTCTACTTCCTTTAATTCTATTGCTTTATAAGGACATGCTTCAACACATATCCCACAACCGCGGCATAATTCCTCATTAACATTGGCAACAGTAGCTTCAATTAGTAGTTGTTTTTTAGATAGAATATCACAAGCTCTTGATGCTGCTCCACTAGCTTGAGCTACAGTATCTGGTACATCCTTTGGACTTTGACAGCATCCAGCTAGAAATATTCCTTCGGTAAATGTATCTACTGGTCTTAGCTTTGGATGAGCTTCAAGCAAGAATCCATCAGAGCTTTGATTGATGTTTAATAGTCTTGCTAGCTCATTTGAATCTTCACGAGGAATAATACCAGTTGCAAGAACTACAAGATCAGCTTCAACATCAGAGTGTCCTTTGGCTTTAACAATTGTCTTTCCATCTTTCATTGTTACTTCAATTGGATCAGATAGTTCTCTTCTTCTGTAAGTGATACCTTCGCCCTGAACTCTATTATAGAATTCTTCAAAGCCTTTACCAAAAGCTCTCATATCAGTATAATATATTGTTAATTTTGAATCAGGTATCTTTTCTCTAACAAGGTGAGCTTGTTTTGCTGTATACATACAACAAACTCGGGAGCAATATTCATTTGTTTCCTTGTCTCTTGAACCAACACACTGGATAAATACTACATTTTTTGGTTCTTTACCATTGATTATAATATGACCATTGGTAGGCCCTGATGCTGAAACAAGTCTTTCAAATTCAATACCTGTTATAACATTCTTGTATTTACCATATCCATATTCAGGTTTTGCCATTGGATCAAATAAATCAAAACCAGTAGCTACAACAATAGCTCCAACTTTAACATCAACTATTTCAGGTTTCATATCATGATTTATTGCATCAGCTTCACAAGTTCTAACACACTCGAAACACTCAGAGCACCCTCCACAGTCAAGACAACGTCGGGCTTCTTCGATAGCTTCCTCTTCGGTATAACCAAGTTCAACTTCTTTGAAGTTATCAACTCTGTCTTTAACATCCATATATCTCATTGGAACTTTAGGTTTCTTTCTTAAACCTTCAATAGATGGTTTTGCAATCTCTGGTTTTTCCTCTCGACCTTCACGAATATCTTGACCATTAAGGTATCTATCAATTGATACTGCAGCTTCTTTTCCTGCACCAATTGCTTCAATTATTGTTCCAGCTCCCCAAACTGCATCTCCACCAGAAAAAACTCCTTTAATATTTGTCTCCAAAGTTATAGGATCTGCATGAATTGTACTCCAAGGAGTTAATTCAATATCATCAACTCCATTCTTTGGAAATGATGCTGGATCAACCTTTTTTGAGCTCCAAGGAGTTACTTCAAGTTTTACATCCTTTGATAAAACATCAATATCAACTTCCTGACCAATTGCTAGAATTATACTATCACACTCTAATGTGAATTCAGATCCAGCTATTGGTTTTATTTTACGTCTACCACTTTTATCAAGTTCATCTAGAAGCTCCATTCTTATACATTCAATAGCTTTTGCATTTCCTTTTTCATCACCAATTACTCTAATTGGAGCAACAAGATAAACAAGCCTAACACCTTCTGCTTCTGTTTCATCTATTTCCCAATCAGGTTCTGCTGGCATCTCTTCTCTAGACCTTCGATAAAGAATTGCTACCTCTTCTGCACCAAGACGTAAGGCAGATCTTGCTGTATCAAGAGCAGCGTTTCCTCCACCAATAATCATTACTTTTTTACCAATTTTTGGAGCAAGTTCCTTAAAACCAGAAAGTTTAATTGCTTTAGAGGGACAAACAGATGCACATTTTCCACATCCTTTACATAAATATTTTTTATGAATAGTTGGATATTTCTTTTTTGGATCAAGATTGTCAGGTTCGAGTTGAATTATACCATAATAACAGAAATCTGCACATTTTCCACATCCGATACATAAATCTTCATCAATTTCAGCAATCGGAGTATCAATGATTCTTCCAAGATTAATTTCTTTCAAAAAGTCAATTGCTTGGAATACTCCAGTTAGCTCTTCACCAGGAATATTCATCTTTTTACCATTCTGTGCACCAACTGCTAGAAACACTGCTTTATGACCACGCTTGAAAAGATCTGGAATTGTAAAATCTCTACCAAGCATTGTATTAAGCTGAACTCTAACACCAAGAGCAAGAATATCAGATATTTCTCTTTCAAGAATTTCCTTAGGTAATCGAAAAGCTGGAATTCCCCATCTCATCATCCCACCAAGTACCGGTCCTGACTCAAAAACAGTTACATGATATCCCTTTAAAGCTAAATCATGAGCTGCAGTAAGACCTGCAGGACCTCCACCAATTATTGCAATGCTTTCTGAACGTGTTTCAAGAGGTGGTTTTTCCATAGCAGGAATATTAAGTTCTAAATCTCCTACAAATCTTTTCAGATGAGCAATACCTACTGGTTCATCGATATCCTTTCTAGTACAAGCATTTTCACAAGGTCTATGACAAACCCTGCCGCAAATTGAAGGAAATGGAAGCGCTCAGGGAGCAGGTGCTCGGATCCTACGAGGGCCTGGGAAACGAGGTTTACGTGCTAGCCAGCGTCCGGTCCAT
>JBHLQZ010000304.1:0-2661 GCA_048883065.1 Candidatus Thorarchaeota archaeon
TCCTTCTACAGGTTTTAGACAGGACTTCTTTAAATTTATAGAATTGCCAAAATCAATAATAGTTGATTGGAAACTTGCGCAATCACTTATGTCTTTAGCTCTTTTTGGAATTCTATTTCTTCTAATTTATTTTCCTAAAGCTAAAAAAGAAGATGAACAGATAGCAAAAGAAGATAAATTTTTAGAAGAAGATTCTCTCGATAATATTGCTTTCAATATTCTTAATCAGGAAATCAAATATGAGGGATATATTCCCGTTGAAAGAATTTCTGAATCAAAAAAGAGTAGATTCTCAAAATTTATTTCTATTGCTAGAAAGAGTGATTTAATTCAAGTCATTAATTTACTCTGCTTGAATGTTGCTCTTTCAACTCTTTTAATCACAATTTTAATGAATCTAGGAGTACCAATAATTTCACAAATTTCTTATGATTATGATCAGTTTTATATTGAAATGTCTCGAGCATTTTGGGCAGGTTTTCATGAAGAAATTACATACCGATGGATTTTATTTGGACTCCCTTTGTTTGTACTCAATGGTATATATTTTATTTTTATGAAAATCACCCAATTTACAGTTTTAAGAGGAAAAAAAGAGAATATTGAGAAATCAAGACTAACAAAATTTCTATTAAGACGAGAATTAAAAAATCCTCTTCTTTATTTAACAGGAAGATGGAAAAGATTTGGATTCTTTGATTTTATTTTTTTGATTTTTTCATCATTTTGTTTTGGTTATGTTCATTTTCATCCAGGAAATTGGTTAGAAGGTAAAATATTTCAAGCAGCTATAGCTGGATTGATTTTTGGGTATGGATTTTATAAATACGGATTACACGCTGCAATTTTCTTACATGTAGCAAATAATTTCATTGTTGGAATGATAATAACTCCAAATCTTGGATTAATGCTTAATGGAGGTTTTCTCTATTTTCTAACAATTTTATTAGGTTCTTTTGTATTAATTTTTACACTTTTTTCTCCTCTTTCCTCAATGTTTAAATTCTTAAATAGGAAACTACGTAGAATTAATGAAGAAGGATATATTGCATCAAATAAAAAGACGTGAATATAGTGAGCTATGGACAAAAACTTTACTTGAAGGTTATTCTTGCGGGAGAAGGAGCTGTTGGAAAAACAAGTCTTAGAAGATCTTACCTAGGTGAGAGTTTTATAACTAATCATTTAGAAACAATAGGAGCTGATTTTGCATCATTACCAAAAACGGTAAACAATATCTCTATATTGTATCAAATTTGGGATATAGCAGGTCAAGATATCTTTGAGAAAGTAAGAATGATGTATTATAGAGGGGCATTAGGTGCATTAATGGTATTTGATGCAACAAAGATTACAACTTTAAAGAAATTAGAAAAATGGGTTAAAGAACTTGAACAGGGAACAGAAAGAGGTATTGTCCCTTTCTTCATATTGGGGAATAAAATGGATCTTATTTCAAAAAGTAGAAGGGAATCTGTAAGTGAGAGGGTCATGAAATTCATAAAAGAACTGAACTCTAGCTACGGATCAAAAGGATTCACAGTAAAATATTTCGAAACTTCAGCTAAAACTGGGGAAAATGTTCAAAATGCATTTGAGGAACTAGGGACTGAAATTATAAATTACTTACAATATCGGAAAGATATGAGGGGGAAGACTTCTTGAATAAGGAGCAATTGAAACTTCTTCTTTATGAGGAAGATGAGATTGATAAAGTAAGATTAGAAAATATAAAAGATTATGATATTTTGGTTGAATTTTTGGTAGATAATGATGTTGTCATTAGAAGAAACGCACTCAAACTGCTTTTTAGTACCTCATATGTTCCAACAGAGAAGATTCTGAAAACATATGTAAAAAATCCTGATCCTCTAATCAGAGAAGTGATTATTGAAAAACTTGACCATTTTATACCTCTTCTAGCAGATTATTTAGTTAAAGAAGAGAGTTTTGAAATTCTTTGTGAAATTATTACGTCGCTTAAACCTGTAGATATATTCAACTCAATCAAATTATCGTATTCAGTTACTCCTGTTTCTTCCACTCTTGCTGAACTTTCTATAAGAACAATTTATTCTTCTTTTTCGAATTATGAAGAAACCTTCATAGATTTTAATTTTATCTCAGAACATCCTAAAAGTATAAAAACAATATTAGCTTTCAGGATGAATCAATCCAATCCAACTTTTCCAGAACTTACCTTACTCACATTAACAAAATATCCTGAATTAACTCATCTGATTGTGAAAGAACTTAGAAATTTAGTCTCAAAAACCGATAAGCAAGAACATGTAAAATATGCATCTCTAGCTCTTATGCACGTTGATGATCCAAAGAACTCTAGCATTCTCATTGACAGATTATCTAACTTTGATGATACAATAGATACTCAATTGTCGATAATCGAAGCTCTTGGTAATTTGGGGAGTCCTAAAGCTACATCCATTTTGGTCAAACAATTCAAAAAAGGTGATCCTGCAGGATATTATGCTGCAAAATCCTTAGCACAAATTGGAGAAAGTGTTCTCCCTAACTTAATTATAGCTCTTGAAGAAGACAGGAATGTTCCTTTTATTATTGAAACTATGAAAAGAATCGGTGATGAAAGTTATGATTCTTTAATGGATGCTCTTCACAAAGGTAAGAAGGATGTAAGAAAAA
>JBHLQZ010000305.1:0-2628 GCA_048883065.1 Candidatus Thorarchaeota archaeon
GGATGATATTCTAATTATTGAAGCTCAAAAAATAAACTAATGTGATAATGATTTTTATTTATGTTTTGGTTTTTTCATTAATAGGAAATTACCGTTTAAGATAAATTTTAAAAAATGATTTATTTCAAAGAAATAACAATTGATACCAGAATGGTTGTGAAAATTTGGAACATCTCCCTTTTAAGGAAACTATAAAGACAATGAATTACAATGTTAAGCTAGTCTTTCTATTTTCTTTCTTTCAATCTTTTGGAAGAGGGATATGGATGGGGAATGTTCTTTCTGCATATATTTTCTTCATTTCAGATAAATCTAATAGATTACTAGGATGGACATCAGCTGTAACAGGAATTACTTTAACAATTTTTGTTTTTCCTTCAGGTTATTTTGCAGATAAAATTGGCAGAGATGTACTTCTAAAGATTGCTGGTGTTATAGGTACTATAGGTTTATTTTTTATTTTATTTGGAAAAACATTAGTTTTTGTTTTCATAGCTTTAGCATTGTGGGGTCTTTTTCAAGGTTTGACTAGACCATCTCTTGAATCTATCTTTGCTGACTCTGTTGAATCAGGAAGAAGGTCACGCATATATTCTTGGTTGCACTTAACTCGTCAATTAGCTATGTCAATCGGTCCTTTTGTAAACGTGGGATTGTTTGCTTTTTTTGGTGATGAATGGGAGATTGATATTCTAAGAAGTGTTATGATTGTTGGTATAATTATTACTTTTATTTCAGTAGTGATTATGCTTTTTTTCAACGATAAAAGAAGCTTGGGAGAAAGAAGTGAATCAATAGAAGAAGAAATAACACAGATTAATAATTCTAAGGAAAATGGTTTTGGATCAAAATTAACAAAAGATCAAGCTAAAAAATTAATACCTATTTTACTTGTAGGTTCTAATGTAATTATAGGAATTGGAGCAGGTATGACAATAAAATACTTTCCAATTTTCTTTTTGGATGTCTATCTACTCAAACCCATATGGGTTCAGGTTATAATGGGATTAACAACAATTTTTACAGGTTTAGCAGCTTTACTTGCTCAACGAATATCTATAGAGAAAGGAAGACCTTTAATAATTTTTTCTGCTCAGCTTCTTGCTACATTGTGTCTATTTGGTATAGCTTCTTATCCGATTTTTAATATCACTTTACCTATTCTTATTCCATTATTCATCGCAAGAGGTTCTTTAATGAATGCAGCACAACCATTATCTAGATCTATATTGATGGATGTTATACCTAAAAAACATAGAGGAAAATGGAATTCGCTAGAGGCGTTTGCTTGGGGATTCTTCTGGAATTTTTCTGCGGTTGTTGGAGGATATCTTATTGGTGATGTTGCTCCATATAAATTCTGGTTATGTTTTATTGTTACTGCAAGTGTATATATTGTGGGAATAATACCTATTCTCTTTCTAATACCACTTGTTGGAAAAGAAAAATCTGTAAAAACATGAAAATATAGATATTACTTTTCATCACTTTTAATTAACACCCTCTTTTACTTTAAATAGGAATTTCACCTTTTGTTCTTCGGAGATAGGCACTCTATCTCTCGGGGGTGGAAAACCCCCCCCAAACCTATCTTCTCTATTATCCACCACTAATCGGGGGAGTATTCCCCCAACTTCTTCTTTGATTTTATGACTAAAACAAATAACTTGGGGAAAATTTATTTTGACAGAATATATTTATGATATGATTTTGTTATGTAGTCACATTAACACAATCTTTCTTAGAGTATCATTGCTTGAAAGCTCACTCTATGTGGGTACATCACATACCCTCCTACCCCGACTACACTTCTTGGTGGAAGTGCTTGCGGATCGCTTTTTAACAAGATATTAAATGCAGCATTGACATCAGCATTGATTAAAACTCCTGAAGCGGAGCGAAAAAGACCTCTACCAATTCTTTTCCCTTGGTAATGTTGATGCTTCTTTATCTCTTCATTATCTAAAAAACTACATTTGGAAGTATAACTCTCTTCAACTAATTCCACAATAATTCCCTTCTCTGTAGCTTTGTAGGTCAGAAGTTTGATAAGTTGGTGAAAAGGAATAATTACAAAGAGTTGAGTAGTTTTTCTCATCAATCTCATTTGTTGTTTCCATTTGGGATTATACCCTATGACTATTGAATGTAAGTCTCTTTGTGTCCATAAGTTGACAAAATACTTACTTAGTTTATGGAAAGCATCATTCATCTTTCTTCGCCATCTTTCTCGAGCACTATAAAAAGCATACCCATAACTTAATCTATTAGGCTGTTTCAGATTCTTTCTTTGCTGTTGTGCATATTGTTCTTGTAACTTACTTGTTTTTTTCAAATAATATTGTGTGAAACTTTTTACTCCTTTCCCCTCATCCTTGACAACAATTGGTCTACTGCCAATATTGTCCACAAAGGTAACGAGGTTAGATAATCCTAAATCCAAAGCTCCTTTTCTTATTTTGTTCCTTTTCTTTGGTTTAGGGATAGTTTTGTGATAAACAATCTCTACTGTATAACCTACTCCTCTAGGCACAACCCGTACTTCTCTAAGAGGGTGGCTTGCATTCAATCTAGTTTTAAGTGTAAAAGCTACTTTCTTAGGTAGAATAAGATATCCATTCCTTATCT
>JBHLQZ010000306.1:0-2617 GCA_048883065.1 Candidatus Thorarchaeota archaeon
TTTGTAATAAATAATCTGTCTAGCCTAACTTGTAATAATCCTTGTTTAAAATAGTTTTGTAACTAAAATTAGGATGTACCAGCTTAATCATTGTCTTTTTGAGTTGCTTCTTTGCCAAATATCATCTTGAATTCTTCAAGAGTAATCTTCTTATCTTTTTTAAATTTTTCAAGAGCTTCTCTTTCAGACTTTTTCTTATAACTCTCCATCTTCTTTAGAGATTCGGATTCAGTAAGATCCTGGCGCTTTTTTCTTAATTCTTTTATTTTTTTTATCTGAGTTATATATTCTGCACGAATTTGGGCGAGCTGTTTTAAACATTCTTCATATTTCTTATGAGCTTCGTTCGATTCTTCCCTAAACTTTTTTGCTCTATCATAAAGTTTTGTTATTTCGTCTTGAATTGCATCACTCTCTTTAGATAGTTCCATCTGTTGATTTCTTAATGGGTCCATCTGGTTTTTCAATGATTCAATTTCCTTTTTCCTTTCATGAAGATCTTGCTTCAATTTATTCGAATGATCAAATTCAACTAAATTGGTCTCGATTTCTTTAATTCTCTCTAGTAGTTCATTTTCTTTTTGAATTGAAAGTGAATTCGTCTGTATCTTCCAATCTATTTCATCTCGCTCCTTTGTTAATCTATGCACACCATGTGGAATCTTAATCTTCAATTCTTTTAATGAATTGAATATCTTGTCAACTACATCTCGATTTTCATAAAGTATCTTCTTTAATTCTTCTCTTTTCTCCTTCAGTTCCAGAACTTCTTGGTTTATTTTATCTCTTTTTTCTTTTAGCACAGCTATCTCTTGCTTCAAATTCTGAAATAGATCATTTAAGCGATTTCTTTCAGTTAACCATTTTTTGGTTTCTTTTTCAAGAGTTCTTTTTGATTCAGTTAGCTGAGAGATGTTGTCTTCGATCTGTGCTATCTCTTTATCCAAAGCTTCTTCTAGCATAACACAATCATCGCTTTAAATGATATTCCAGTCAGATCAAGTTCATTTTATTGATTATCCCAATACTTTACCAGCTTTGTTTTTCGATCTTGGTATCCAAAAGAACTTTACATTTCTGCCTTCGCAAAGATTCCATACTTTATTCGCCAATTCTCTTAAATGATCTTCTTTGATGCTATATTCATATGTCAATTGTCTCACTGCCAGCTGGCTATCAGAGTAAATTTCTATATCTTTTTCCTTAACATCCTGCAAAGCAGCTATTATCGCTTTATATTCTGCTTGATTATTTGTTATTCCGCTTTCTTTTAGAATTTTGGGTTGCCTGCCTTCTACTATATAACAAAATTTTCCCGATTTTCCAGAACCGTCAACAAAAATTTTCATAATTAGAGGTATGCACTCTCTATGAATATATGATAGAATAATAAGACTCTATTTTTTTGTCATGTTGATTTCGATTGTTGAAACTGATCTTGTTCTTCCTTCTTGATTTGGGATCTCTTCAGTCCCAATTGATACATTGGTTACTTTTACATTCTCCATGAACCTGCGCTTAACTATCTCAGCTACATCAACAGCTGTAGTTATTGCTCTTCCTCTAGCCTTGAGAATAATCTCTTTTGCATTTCCAGTTCCAAACAAAGTTACAGAAGCTAAAACATAGTTCATTATTGGTTTGTTTCCAATGAAAACTGTGTTTGATTCTTTTGACATAATAGTCCTCAACTCGATTGTTGTTATAGGAACGAGTATGCTTTATTATAAATATTAAAATCTATCGATACAGGTGATCATGCTTTTAATCTAAGTTTAAATAGAATATCTATTTAAATCCATGATCTTACGTATTGCTAAATGTGAGAATTATGAAAGACGGATATCTATCTAATGCCGCAGTTCACAAATTAATCGAAGTTGCTGGAGCTGAAAGAATTGGAGACGATGCTGTAGAAGAATTGAGAAAAGTACTGGAAGAGATTGCAATAAATATTGGCAAAGATGCAATTGAACTTGCTTCTCATGCAGGAAGGAGAACAGTAAAGTTAGAAGATATTCGTTTATCAGCTAAAAGAATTAAACTTAATTTGATTTAGAATAATACTTGGCTTTTTTTAAGTAACTTCAATTAGATGATTAAAAAAACCAGTGGATTCCAACAAAAGGCCAAATTACCAATATTCTTATTCATACTTTTTGATTTGGCATAAGTAAAAGTTAAATGAATCAACTAGTTACTATTGAATCCGAGTATATACAACCGGACTATTTTTTAGCGGTGCTCCGGTAGTATAGAAGTGCTGAGTGGGAATATCTGAAAAAATCCCAAAGAGGTACTGTATAATCCGGTCAAGTTTTACACCGAAAGTATGACGGCCTCTCGAGCCGCCGACGCGGGTTCAAATCCCGCCCGGAGCACCAAATCTATTTTAATATGGCGGAAAGTTCAAATTTAGATGCTCGCACCAAGGTACCCACACACACTATCCATTGAATGCCCAAACAATGGACATATTAAGATGGAAATTCACACTAAGAATTGCTTACGTGCCAACTGAAATAAAAAGTGCGTGCGTACCATATCAGGGTGAAGGATGATTTCTGGATACGAGTTTATGTTATGAAAAAGTGACTTTATTTGGGAAGAGTATATT
>JBHLQZ010000307.1:0-2611 GCA_048883065.1 Candidatus Thorarchaeota archaeon
TGCTTTAATAGCTCTGCGCACGCAATACACAAGTCTAGAATAAAATTACCAATTCCAAGTTCAGCTATTGAACTTAATGTTCCTATAATCAAGTGCGAGTTATAACTGGAATTGATTTTTTGTACAAGTGAATTTTTCTTGACTAATAAAGCGAAATATTTGGTTAAGTTGTCTTAACAAAAACACTTTTCTTTTCAATTAATGTACCATTTATGTGGTTCTAAAGTTGGGGGAGCAAAGAAAAGTTTTCATTCTGTTGGTGATTCTTTTTCTAGCTTTCTCAGTTTTTTCGTCAGACAACGCTTTTGCATCTTCAGAAAATTGGGTTGAAGTAGTCAGGTTTTCCTATAGTGGTCCAGATCCGCATGAGTATAGAATAACAGAACCTTTCACTTGCGATCATGTTGACTGGCGAATCAGATGGGAATTCTATTTTGAACATACTCATTTTCCTGAGTTTGGTCACTTTTCTGTTAGAACATATCCAAAAGGAGAAAACACATCTATTGATGAAATCCATGTGGATGGATTTGGAGAAAGAAATGGAACTTCATATATTTTTAACAACAAAGGAGAATTCTATATGCGAATTAGTACACTTTCGGTAGTAACGAGCTACACGATAATAGTTGAACAAAACCTGGATTCTATTCCAGAGTTTCCATCATGGATTTTACTGCCATTATTCTTTGTTGTTACTTGGTTTGGCATAATCATTAGAAAGAAGTTAAAAATGAATTAGGTTACTACCATTATGCTGATAACTCCAATCTTTGTTATATCAGTGAAGATCAATTTAGTTCTTATTTACAGTAAGTTAGCTTTCATTTAGCTTATTTTCTGTCAGTGATGTTTTACCATGAAAAAGCTCTATTGTAGTGAGTCTAAAAAGCTTGTTTTGGGTTTAATTAGGGGGTATAAGGATATCCATCGCATCCAATAGAAAATACTTATGGCATTATCTTGTCTATTAACGTGTGGAGGAACTAATGATGTTTCATGTCCCTAGAAATGAAATGTGGAAATACAACCATGCTGTTGGTCAATTATGAGTGGATATTATTAAAGATGTGTTAGAGAATGAAATGGGATTTAGGGTTAGTACAAAACCTATCACAGCAAATGAAGTGGATGTTAAGGTTTCTCATAATAATGAGTTATTAGCTGTTATGGAAGTGCAAAACTGGAAGCGAACATCCTATTTTAACTTGGTAAAGGGAACCAGAGCACTAAATATTCTTAGGCAATACGACTGTCTAAGACTGTTGGTAGTAAGTTTTGAAGAGAATGTGTTTAACACTCCAAGGGATTTTGTTGAAAACTTAGTATTCTTAAACGTTAGGATTATTTCTATGGGATATCAAGTTATGCCGATTAACTATTACCAAATGTATCAGGAATCAGACCCAGAGATAATTAAAGACATGAAACTCCCTGATGACCCATTAGTAAAAAAGACTGCAATTAAAAAATTCGAGTTTCTCCAGAAGCTAACAACATAAATGATCTAATCAATGAACCGAACAACACCAAAAAATTGAATGGGAACTAGGACCTATGTATTATCATAATAAATGCGGTCATGCGATCGGAATATGAGTAGGAATTATTGATATTGACTAAAATAAACTTAGTGAAACAAGCTAAAAGAACAGCTGAGTATAAATCTCAAAGAATTGATGCTCTTGAAGAGAAATTTAATGAAGCTACTGACGGTAGTTTGAACAAGAGAAATAAGAGTTTGTATAAGCTAGTGTATTTAAGAAAGTTCTTTCATGATATAAAGTGGAAACTTAGAGATTCTAAAAGGTATAAAGAGAAGTACCCACTAGAAATAATAACGCTTATTCTAAATTGCAGTAAAAGAGTAGCTTATGACTATCAGGTAGCTTTAACAGCTTTAGATATTTCTTATGAGTTATTTTTTAGTATTGATGATTTACATGACTATCTAAAAAAGTTAAAGAAAGCTGGTGTGGAGATATAATTTGTCATATTATGACACATTAAATAGAGAGGGTCTCCAGTCTTTAATAAGCTAATAATAAAATCTCTATTTACCTTATCCTGAACACAACGAAAAGAATCCCATTAAAGATTAGAAATGATATAGTACTCTCTTGTCTCTATTGTATACTTGGAACAAAATACAGTCATTAGAATAATATTTGTATTAATTAATCAATAAATTGAATAGAAGATTAGCTGATAAATAAATTTGAAATCATCAGACATCCAATCAAGGTTTGTGGAGGTAACTACAATTATTAAAAATGAAGATGAATTTCTGGCTCATATTATGAAAAATCAAAAATCGCTTTTTGGAGAGCATGAATTTCAATTTCCTAAAGTTGACATGATAAGGGGTAGAAAAATATCACCAGAAATTTACATTCTTTCGAGAAATCTTGAATTAGAAACCCTTACAGGTTATGAATTTAAGTTTCTAAATAAACATAAGGATGCCAATTATCGGAGTGTTAGAGAAGCATTAGCTCAGGCTATCCAATATTTTCAGTATGGTATAGACAAAAACTATATGGTTTTAGGATTGCCTACACCTAACCCGTCAGAAGATAATATAGGTTCTTGTGTTAATGACTTAATTACA
>JBHLQZ010000308.1:0-2610 GCA_048883065.1 Candidatus Thorarchaeota archaeon
TCATACCCTCTTTAGGTGGTTTTTTGTGTCCTTGTTCTTCTTTCTTATATTCTGAAAGAAATAACAGATATTTCCCAATTTCTCCTAATTCTTCAATCAAATGAATAAAAACATCATTTGGAGAATACTTTAGCCAATCCCTCTCTTGTAAAAAATACCTAACTTCTTCAATAATTTCATTTAATTCCATATTTTCACCTTTTTAAGTAGCATACATTTTCAGTGTTTCCATGGTGACCTTAGATTTACATATTGGGCATTCTTCTTTGATTTTTAACCACTGAATCATATGGTCATTATGTGCTAGGTTTGAACATTGAGGACATTCTAGAACGGAATCTCCTTGTTTAATAAGTCCTTGACATATTATACATCTTTGCGGTATCTGGTTACAATTGCTACAAGGTTCATAAGCTGATTTAATTAAATAACCACAGTTTAAACAGTGCATTTTACGTGATGGTAAAATTAATTGGTCTAATTTTTCAAAATAAGTAGATGTTATAATCCCTTTATAATAACCATGAGCAGCTAATTGCGAAATTATTCTAAATACATCCCTCTCAGCTAAGGATATTTTAGTTGCAAGAGTACTCATTCTTATTCTCTTTCTTCTTGTTTTTTCTATTTCATTCACAATTTGAACATATTGCTCCCCCAAATCCTCTAAATCTCGAGTGGGCAGAAATTTCTGAAAAGATAGAATATAGAAGGAATTACCACTTAACTTTATATTTAGTAATCCGGAGCCTGTTATTTCAAAAATTATGTTTTTAACAGCAACAGATGATTTACTCCATAGTTTCTGGAGATTGTTAAGTGTGACTCTTCTATTGGAAATTAAATACCCAAATATTTCTTGGTAATGAATTGGTAAATCATCCAGTTGTACTAATGGTGGAAAGATTGGTATCTCATCTGGTTCGAGTTTGTTCCCTGAGATATTTCCTTTAATTAATCCTTTACCATAAAATGCGTAGAGTTTTTCTGTTGCATAATATTTGTCAACTCCTAAAGCTAATGCAATGTCTTTAACACTAATACTTGACTTAGCAACAACCATACCTAATATTATCTTTTCCCATCTCTCCAAGGTTCCTTCTTGAGCTCTGCTGTATCTCCTGATTACATCTATATAAAGAGTATATCCTTTCAATGTACAAGATACAAATCCCTCAAGTAATAAGGTAATAACTCCTTCTAGAATCTCACCAGCTGATCTATTCATAAGAGACATAAGTTTTTTCAATGGAATTTTATCTTGAATTGATAATAGTCCAAAAAGAGCTTCATAGTTAAAGAATGATAAAGTTGCCATTTCTTCAATAGTTCTTTTAGGTTTTAAATCTGGAGTTACCACAGGTGTAACATAATTTGCTTCAGTAAAAATAAACTGAAATGTTCCTCTAGCAGTAAGTAGTGCTAGAATTTTACTTACTTCTAAAGATTCGATACCCATAAATTTTGCTAAAGCTTGAATGGATGTTTTCTTCTTTAGAATTACATAACCTACTACCTCTTTCTCCTTGCCTTGTAAGGCTTCTAATGGAAGAATTCGTGGTGAAATATGGTACTTGTTTACTGTAATTATAATTTTTGGAAAACCTATAAGTTGTGATTCAATATCAAATTTGGCATCTAATTTGCGGTATAACATTAATCTTGCAATTCTTTCAATAACTTCTTTTTTTGAGAAATTAGTACGTTTTACCACTTTACTTACTTCAGCATTCCGTAACATCATACATATTCCTACAATGAAAGTATCTTCTGTAGTAATTGTTGCTTTTTCAGGAGGTTTCCATATCCAATCCGGTATTATTTCGTTATTTTTAATTCTCCCAATGAATAATCCCTTGCTAGTTAGAAATTTGAGATTTTCTTCCATCTCTTTATTTGAGATTTCCACTATTTTAGATAAAGAACTTATCTTTACTTTTTTATTATATACCAACAATCCAAGAATATTTTTTCTTACTACACTTAATCGACCATGTTTTATTTCAGGATGTTTAAAAACTGCTGAAACATTGAATTTATCTTTTCGGTAGTAACCTCTGATTACAAGTAATTGAATTAAATGCTGTACAAAAACTTTGATTGATGAAATTTCAATTTCATGTTCTTCTGCATACTTTGATAATACAACTCCTCTATGTAACAAGAGATGAGTGAGTAGTTGTGTCTGTTTTGTTTTGGATAGAGTTATCTCAGGAAGATCAAGTTTTGAAAAATTTAAATTATAAACATCTTCTCTTTCATAACTCATTTTTATCAGCCTTAAAATGTTACTCTAATATTGAAATCATGACTTATTAACCTTACTTTATTAATTAATGATTTGAAATAAAAGGTAAATAAAAAGAAGAGAATCTAGCTGGTTAAATTGTATTCTTTCTTCTTTTTTTCAAGAAGAAAATACTACTTATTGAAAGTGTTGCTATTATTGTCGCAGTAATTCCAAAAGGCGAAAGCTGAGGTGTTGTCTGAACTGGTAGTTTTACAGTAAATACAATAGAAGTATTGTATTGATTTCCTGCTCTATCTACAGCCATAAGAGTTACACTATACTCACCACTCAACACGTAGATATGAAAAGCAAAATTATCC
>JBHLQZ010000309.1:0-2599 GCA_048883065.1 Candidatus Thorarchaeota archaeon
AATCGCAACAATTCAAACAAAGTATAAAGAACTCAAAGAAGAACGTAAAATACTTCAAAAACTAATTAAAGAAGGAAAAATCAAATACGATAAGGCAGTAGAAACAGTTCTACAAGCTCGTAATTCAGGTCAAATACAGGGTGTTCTTGGTACCCTCATTGAATTAATTGAAGAAGTTGATACTAAATTCGTAGAAATAATTGAGAGTGCAATTGGTCCTGATAAATTGCAGGCTCTCATAATTGAAGACGAACATCTCAATGACATAATCGAGTTTATACACAAGGAAAATATTCCAAGATTGGTACTGTTTCCACTTCAAAGTCTAAATGAAAATGAACGTACTTCATCAATTCCAGAAGAAGCAAGAGATTACAAAATGGTAAAAGACCTCATTAAATTTAAAGAAGGATACGAAGGCTTAAAGAAAAGAGTCTTTGGGGACATTTTAATAATCGAAGACTTACCTACTGCATTACAGTTTAGTGATTTTGGAGCAATAACGCTAGAAAAAGATTTTGTCATAAATGGGGCAGTAATAAGTGGCAACATGGACTCGCGATTTCTTACAACAAAGTATAATGAAGAAAAACTAGATAGATTAGAGCAAGAGTTTTTAGAAATAGAAAATGAGCTTAAGAAAACTAAAAATTTACTAAATACTAAGAAAAATACATTAAACGATTTAGAAAAAGAGAAAAGTACACTACAGGGTAACCTAGGGTCAATAAAAGGAAAGAAATCAACACTGACAAAAATTCAAAATCAAGTATTAAACGAAATTGATCTTCTTAATGAAGAACTCGAAAATATTGACAAAGAAATTGAAATCATTCAAAATGAAAAAGATGGAAAGGATATTGAACTCAAGAACACTGAAAATAACTTTGAAATGATTCAAGAAGCAGCGCTAGTTATTGAAGAGGAAATCAAAAAAACACAATTCCAAGAACTTAAAGAATCTCTTGAGAACATAAGAAAAGAACAATTGGATACGGAACGTAGTATTCTAAGAACTGAAAAAGAAATTGCTAAACTTGAAAATAAGCAAGAAAATGCAAAAATGATGAAAGAAACGAAGGAGTCACAAATTAAAGACAATAGCCAAAAGATAAATGCAGCAAAAAACGATCAAAATCAATTATCAGACAAAATTAAAGAGATAAATGAGCAGATACTGAAATATGAGGAAGAAATATCCATTTTAGAAGATGAAAGGCTTATATTAAAGGAAAAACTAAACAAACTTATAGAACAAATAAAATCTGAAGAAAAAACTGAAGAAAAATTGATTAACGAAAGAAACGAGCTTGATAAAAGACTCTATCAAATTAGAGTTGATGATGAGAAAACAAAACAAGAAATAAATCGAATTGATGAGGAAATTACAAAATTAAATGTAACAGTCCCAGAAGATGATATTCAGACTCTTGAGGATGTTTTGAAGAATATCGAACGACTTGAAAAGGAAATAGGCAAACTTGGACCTGTAGATCCAAATGCTATTAAGAAATACGATATGGAAGCCAAAAGACGCAAAGATCTATTTCAAGAGAAGAAACAAGTAGAAAAAGAAAAGAAAGAGATAATCAAATCACTTGAAGAGATTCAAAATCAAAAGAAAATCTTATTTATGAATACATTTGAAAGGATCAACCGCCATTTCGGCGAAATCTTCAAGGTACTTCATGGAGGCGGATCCGCAAAACTTGTCCTCCTAAATAAGAAGGATCCGTTAGCTGGTGGTATAAATATCGAAGTTGACGTAGGGGCAGGCAAAATAAGTAAACTTATTCAGTTGAGTGGCGGTGAGAAATCAGCTACGGTCATTGCATTAATTTTAGCAATTCAAGCCTATGAACCCGCTCCTCTATATCTCTTAGATGAGATAGATATGCACCTTGATGACGTACATTCAGAAAATCTTGGGAAATTGCTTGCGGGATATTCCGAAAATGCCCAATATCTCGTTATCACGCCTAGAAATGAGTATCTGCGCACCCATGCCGACAGGGTATACAGTTTATGGAAAGAAAAAGGTGTGACACAAGTAGTGTGTCGAAAAATTGACGATTATAGTTTCTTAGAAGCATCTGTTTAGTGGAGATACTTATGGACGATTCTGATATTACAGAAAAAAGCATTGGCGATGACATTACTAGTATTATTGCCCAAATAGATTTCGCCATTTCTTCAGGAAGAAAAAAACCAAAAGAAATAGACCTAGAAGAGTTCATTTTAGAATTACGTGAGAGTATTCGATCAGGCAGACTTGATGAAGAAATAGTACAAGCATTATCTACTATCTCTAGAATTTTGGAGACTAAAATTGATATCTTGTTAAATGAACTCTTAGGCAAGAAAGTGAGTCTCAAAGAGCTTTCATTCTTGCTGGATATTGCAGCTTTATTGAGAAGGGATGAAATAGAATCCAAACTAACAAATATTCTTAGCGTCTTACATCCCATCGGCAGTCTATATCTTCCTATACAAGAACAAGAAATTATTGATGCATATCTTGACCTAATGATGAAAAGAAATCCAACAAAGTATGGAAGTGGAAGTTTAAAAGCGAAACCACTAGAGTTGGATTTAATAG
>JBHLQZ010000310.1:0-2596 GCA_048883065.1 Candidatus Thorarchaeota archaeon
AGATGGCAATTGAGTCCGTGGTAAAAGCTGAGGATCTGGGGACTTTCATCAGTCCTCAAGATCTTTCTCAGATTTTAGCTCCTGGTTTAAGAAGAAGCAGTATGGTTAAATCATACTTTGTTGACCCAGAGGAAGAAAGAACTAATAGAATTATGGATTTTGCAGCTCAAGTTGCTAATCTATTCTTAGAATTCTATCCTGATAAAATTATTACTCAAGTTCTTATTCAATTTCAGAGATTGCTTGATGATTTTCTTGGCGATTATGGTCCTAACAGATATTTTACAAAGCTGCATATAGCAAATCATTATCTAGCTCTGCTTGATTATCGACTTTCTCTTGTGGGATCAAAATTAAGTCCCAGTCACATAGATTATGTTCGTGACCTTCTTGGGATTAATAAAGGTAAAACTTTCTCTTACTTCTCTATGAAGAAGGTTCAGTCAGACCTTCTTGCTGCAGGTTATCTACAGAGAAAAAGAAGAGAAGTTTATAGTCCTTTACTCAAAAATAAAGTTTCTCAAATAGTTAATGATCTAGTACTCTTATTTCCTAAAATGGAAGAAGAACTAGAAGAGCTGCAAGAACAAGCCTTTTACTTAATTGATGAACGTATTGTTCCTCGTATTAATGTAGACGAAGCTGCTCTTGTAATAGTTTCTTCATTATTACCTTATTTTATTGAAGATAGGATTTTGATGAATACTTTCTGGTTAATAATTGAAGACAAATTCAATATCGAACTTGATTTTCTGAAGAGAAAAGTCTATCGTTTTCGTTCTCTTTTGAAAAAGAAAAATATGAATGGTCTACTAGGTTTGGGTTCAGAAGTGGAAGAGAGATGCGAAATAGATGAGTGTACCTCCAATAATAACAAATATGTATGAAGCGTTAGTAGGAATATTTACTGGAACAATTAGGATTACTTTCCTCGTTATATTAGTCCTTTTTATCACCAAATTTCTATGGGATTTGATAACAGATTGGCTTTTTAAGAATATAAAGAAGTATCTTAACTATCTTGCCTTTCCTGGTGCTTTTATGCACCAGCTTTTTCATTCTTTAGCGATTAAGATGCTTGGGTATAAAGTAAAAGTCAACTTTCATATGAGTTTTAGTTTAAGAGATGTAACGTCTCAGAGTCTATCAGGAGAATTGAAAAATGTATGGCATGCGTGGATTATTGGTGTAGCACCTATTTTTAATTTTGGAATTGCAGCTCTTCTTATATATTTTCATCCTGATTTCAAAGATTTCTTTATTTGGATTGATTTTCCTTATGGTCAATGGATTATCGCTTACTTGATTTTTTGTTTCATTTACTTTGGAATGCCTGATTTCTCTGATCTGATGCTACCATTCACAACTTTAACTGCAAGACATGTTGAGTTGGTTTTTCTATTAATCGCTGGCTTTTTCTGTTTTGTTATCGCAATAGGAGTTTGGGGTTGGTTAATTCCTTTGATTAATTTCCTTCTTTATTGTATTGTGCTTATTTATCTTGCTCAAAAACAATATTTTGAACGAAGATTCAAACAAATCTCACGGGGATTTGACATATACAATGTTGAGAAAAAAGAGCAAGAACAAATGTGAGCCAGTACAAAGATTTTTATCTTTAAATCTCTCTATCTCATATGTCCATCTAACCTTTATGGTGATGTCTAATTAAACTCCCTGTTACATTTGAAGCGGATACTACAACTGGAAATAGAGTTACTATACCTGCTTATTTGTCATTTATAGATGGTGGAGACAGAATTGTGGGATATGTTCAACTTATTGATGGGGAGGAATCTTTTCCTTTCGAGAAAAAATTATCAGCTACACGTCATATCACTATAGGTTTCATAAGGAGTTCTCTTCCAGGAAAAGAGCTTCCGAAAAGAGTTAAAATCACGATCCAGTATGTTCATAAAGCTGTTGAGGAAGGTCTGAGTTTTAATTTAGTTGGGTATAAGAAAGACGATGGAAATTATATAATGAACTATTCAACTGCAAAACCTAACTCATCTATTCAATTTAAACTTGATACCTTGACTGAAGAGTATGTTAGTCAATATTTTGAATCCAAGCTTACAGATGTTAATCTTTTCTTAGATCCTATATATGAAGAAGAGAGTAAGAAATGGATAATACCTGTTTTTATTCCAATTCAAGATGAAATGGGAGGAAATATTCCAGTTATTATTTATCTTGTTCTAATTCAAGACTATTACCAGAAATTTAATGATTCTTTTGAGAATATTTCTAAACTTCTTCTTCGTTTTAGTAATTGGATTTTCGATGTTAATGATTTTAATAAAGAAAATATATCTAAATTATCATCACAACTTAATGATTTATTAGATAAGAATCTTGAACCTAAATATTTTGAAATGGGGAGAATACTCCAACTCCCAGAACTAGATAGAGGTATACTCGTAACAGTTCTAAAGGAGCACAAAAGTGGAGGAATAACTCTATCTTTACTTTCAAAGCAACTTCAAGAAACTCCACAAAAAGTCTCTGCAAAAGTAAATGAGCTGATTAAAAAAGGAATTTTAAGAAAATATAATGATAATGGTCAGACAATCATTGATACTCTTTGGATTGT
>JBHLQZ010000311.1:0-2589 GCA_048883065.1 Candidatus Thorarchaeota archaeon
TGAATTCCTAAGGATGAAATTTCTTAATGAATTACTATGACTACCTTCTAACCAATAACGTGGAGTTATAAAGGAAATAATCCCATCATTCTTGCATAATTTTAATCCCCTTTCCCAAAAAACATTCGATATATCCCCATTAGGATTATATGTTTCGAACAATTTAGAATATGTTCTTCTTTCCCCTAAATCTATTTTTTTTACATTGATATAAGGAGGATTTCCAACAATTACATCAAAACCTCCTGATTCGATTATCTTTGGAAAACAAAGATTCCAATGCAATGTATCTGTTTTTCCTAACCATTCTTTTACTCTAATTCTATCATTTTTGTTCATAGAATAGATGATAGATTCAGTGTAAAGATTATCAATATTTTTCATATCTATTTTAAAATCTCTTGAAATGTTTCCTACTAGACAGTTACCAACAAAATAGTTTGGTCTAGGGAGTCGAATTTCTTCTGTTTTTATAATTCCCATAGCTTTCTCTATTGTTTTGAAAGAAGCTAATTCCACTGAATCTTTCGCAATATCTACGCCAAAAAGATTATTTGAGATTATGCTTGACACCAAATGATGTTTTATATCTTCTTCAGAAGAAATTTTTTTTGAGAAAAGCCCAGAAATATCGTCTTCTAGTAGTTTTAAGGATGATTTATATAAATGAATTAAATAATCAAAAGCATACAACAAGAAGACTCCCCAACCCATAGAGACATCACAAACTGAGAAATTAGGCAGAATTTGTTTAAGTAGTAAAGTGGCGTGACTAGCTTCAGTTACTTCTCTTTTTGTTCTGAGATTCTGAAAAACAAGTTCTTGCTTTTCCTTAATTCGTGTTATTTTGCTAGCTAAAGACAGGGATAAAGCAACGTCCACAATATATTCAACAATAAATTGGGGAGTATAGTAAATTCCTAAATTCTGCTTATTGAATTCAGCAAAAGATTTTTTCAATTTCTTTTCTTTATTTTGTACTTCTTTTTTAACCTCAGAGTAATTAAATAAAGATAATCTATTGAACAAGATAATCAAGTGAATATATTATAGAAGGTCTTTTTCTCTTTTTCGATGATTAATTAGCTAAAAGATAATATATTTGCAATTTTAGATGCTGCTCTTTCCATGTCTAAGAAGAGTAAGCCTAATTTTGTATCCATAGTTGCGCTAACTGTTAGAACTGCAGTATCCCCAGCTTGCATAGTTATTATATATCCGTGATCTCCTTCAACAAATATCTTTTTTAATAAACCTTTGTTTAATTCGGTAGCTACTCGCTCACCTAATGAAAGCATTGCTGCAGTCATTGCTGCAAATCTAGTTTCTTCAACTCTTTCTAAAACAAGTGAAACTATTGGCAATCCTTCCAAAGAAACAACTGCTACATCAACAATACCAACCGATTTGTATCTTAATTCATTAATACAATCCATTAGTTCATTATGAACAGATTCTAAACCAAATTGGGAACTATATACTGACAATCGTGACACCAATCTAATAATTCAACCATACTTGTGCATAAAAACACAACAAAAAAAGAAGGAAGATACGTTATTATCACATTATTTTGAGTAATTTTCAAAAAGATTTTTACTGACTTCCTTGATTTTCTTTTTTCGTTCTTTTTCGTTTATCTGTAAAGAATGCGCTTCTTGAGGCTTAGCAAAAACCAATATCTCATCAGTGGTAGTAGGTTTATTTCTATTTATAGAACGGTAGTTATCAATTGCTCTGAAGTATGTTTCAGGTTCATATATAAAAAGCGAACCAGGAGAAACAAGGATAATAATGTCAGACTCTCTTATACACCAAGCAGGATGAGCCGAATTATTGAAACTTTCAACAATAATAATTTCGGAATCCTTCTTCAAGCATTCAAAAGCACTGTTTGTTGCTTCAGCATAAAATTTACCATTCAGAGAGTAATATTCTTGCTCATTTTTGTATAAACTTACGTCTTTAGCTTGTTTGATAATGGGATCAGTAAGCGAAAGATCATTCCAAAATTTTTTATTAGTATATATAGGGTCATTCACGATATATATTGAGTTTACATCAATTTCTGAGTTGCAGATCGAAAAACGCTGAAGCAAAGATTCACTGCTAGAATATTTTGAAAAAAAGAGCTTCAGAGAACTTTCCTCAAAAAATCCATACGAAAGAGCTTGCGTATTTACTTTATGAACAGGATTGGCTATTGTTGGTGGAATACTACTTGAAGAATGATTAATTAAATCTACAATATCTAGAGAAACAAAATGATTGTATTTTTGCGCATTTTCTTTGATTTGATCATAGTGATAAAACAGGTTATTTCCACTAAGAGGTTTATAGGGTTTGGTTTCTAATTTAAGATCTGTTGCAAAGAAATCAATGACATCCTTAGCTATTGTCGTTTTCCCCGAGTTATATTCCAGCAAACCTCCTATGAAGACAACAAAAGGCATCTCATCAACCAAAATAAAATAGGATTGTCTGTTGATATATGTTTCGAAAAAGAAGTAAAAACAGGAAATAAAGAAGCTAGCGAAGTAACTATTAATTTGAGAATTATGTTTATTCGAAGATGCTAGCCTCAATAAC
>JBHLQZ010000312.1:0-2572 GCA_048883065.1 Candidatus Thorarchaeota archaeon
ATTCAGGAATATCAGAAGCTATTAAGCCAACCCCATATCTTTCAGAAGCGAATTCTCCAGCTTTTCCAGAAATATAAGCACCTAAACATCCTGACAGGAAAGGATCGTTGTTCACCGATAGAAGAGCAGCTACAATTCCGGATAGAACATCCCCTGTTCCACCTACTGTCATTCCTGCATGACCGGTTTTATTAATTTTAGTTCTATTCCCATCTGAAATAATATCTAAGTGACCTTTGAGTAAGATTGTGGTTTGCCATTTCATAGCTACTTCAGAGACAATTCTGCAATCTTCTTCTATATCACCTTTTAATTTTCTTTTAAATATTCTAGTAAATTCTCCTTTATGTGGAGTAAGTACGGTATTATGATATTGCAACAAAAAAAGATGTTCCTCATCCATAATACTCAGAGCACTTGCATCAATTATTATGTTTCTTTTTTCCTTGTTTCTTAGTAATTCTAGAAGTGTTTCTTTTGTAGTTTCAGTTTCTAGCATTCCTGGACCAATAATAAACGTTGTTCCTTTCAATCGTGGAAGCTTATACATCTTAGTAATATCAGACGATTCGATTTCTCCCTCATGAGCTGGGATAGTAATTAAATCAGGAGTAAAAGAAGCAACTGTATTCCTAATATCAGTGGGAGTTAAAATAAATATCAAATCAGCTCCAGTACGAAACGCTCCCATTCCTGCTAAAACTGGAGCTCCAATATAATCTTTTGAACCTGCAATTACTGTGACAACTCCATTTTGTCTCTTATGACTGTCATCACGTCTTTTGGGGAAAAACCATTTGAGATCACCAATCCCAACAGTCCTCTCAGAATCTATAGGAATACCAATCTCCCGAACAATTACTTCTGCTTTAGGAAAATCTCCTTCTTTTATCTTATTCCTACCTAGACAAACAATTTTGTTAGCATTACGAACATAAAGCTCATTATCTTCCTCTGGATTATATCCCGATGGAATATCTAATGCTAATATATTTCCTTTATATTTTGAATTTAGATAATTAATTACTGATTTATATGGTTCTCTAGGGGTTCCAGTAATTCCTATTCCTAAAAGTGCATCAATAAGTATAACATCTTTCTCCAGATTATTAAAAATACTCTCAATTTTGTTTGTTTTTTTTACAGAAGTTATTTTCTTTTGTGGAAGAATTTCACTTAATTTCTTGAAGTTCTCCTGTGATGCCAACGAATTAAATTTACTTTTTTCTCCGAATAGAAATAGAGAACAATCATAATCTTTCAGGAGTAAATGTCTCAAAGCAACAACTCCATCTCCACCATTATTTCCATATCCAGCGAATACAGCAATATTTTTAGTTGAAACACTCTTTGCAAACTTCTCTACTTCTTCAGATACAACTTTACCTGCAACTTCCATCATTTCACAGATTGTAACTCCAGTAGCAAAAGCATTGTCTTCTAATGCTCTTGTCATTTGTATTGTAAAAAAGCTATTTGTCTGCTTAGTCATCGAATATAGTTATTTTTGCTTTCTAATAACTTTTTTTAAATAAATAAAAAGGGGGAAGATTCTAAACAATCCCCAAATATTTACGTGCTTTTTTATGCTCTTTTTCTAATTCGAATTTTAGAGCAGAGGTCAATTCATCCCCTATTAATGTTTTTTCCTGAAAATCTATGAACGCAGTCTCAAAGGAACTAAGAGAATTATCTATAAGTTCTTCTTCAGTATCACCATTTTCAATAAAAGTGATTGTTTTACTTAGGTTTTTAGTGATTGTCTGCAGAAGTTCTGCAGCTTCTTCTTCTTTTTTGCAAAAGCTTAGCATCTTTTTAGGAGTTTTAAGTGGAAAATCTAATCCTTCCATCTCAGTCATTAAATCAAACATTTCTGCATTAATGCCTTCCAATTCATTAAATAGGGAACCTAATGCTGATAGATTAGATAATATGTCTTCTTTCTGCTTTGCAATGTCTCCTTACTCTTTTACTACTTTTTTTATGTCATGAATCACTTTTGGTCCAATATCAACAATTGTCTTTGTATTCTTACTCCATTTAGCGCTTACTTCATCCAAATTCTCTTGAAAAGATCCTGTTGCGTATGCAAGAGAGTCTGTCCTTCTATATTCATTCTCCATACATATCACCTATGGAATCGAAAGGGTATTACTATAATTATTAAAAATGAAAATGAAAAAACACAAGCATTCCCTTTCGGAAACATTACATGAATAAATTATCGTGTACATAATTAAACTTAACGTTAGATTCAAGGATATTTTTTTTCTCAAAAATCGATGACTTAAAAATAACATGAACTAAGTGTCATCAAAATGCCCTACTCTATGAATTCCAATGATGTGAAAGGAAAAACTCTGGATGTTCAGTTGTACATTTCTCAATGTGCTTCTTTAGCACATAGCCTTTTGTATATGACTCCAAAGCCAGGGGGGGCATCATTTTCAAAAGAATTTGAAGACACAAAATCAGAGCATTTTCTTGCTGGTGGGAGTAGTTTATTCTCTCCTATATTTGGTTTGGCAAAAAGAGGAATGTTAGTAGCTGAGAATCATCTTTGGTATGAGGA
>JBHLQZ010000313.1:0-2568 GCA_048883065.1 Candidatus Thorarchaeota archaeon
TTTGTGTCGGAGTCTTATAGTCACCTATCCAGCTTTCCCACCAAGTCAGAATCCGCTCTAATTCAAGATAAGTATCGTTTAGCAGCTTCATATTGCTAGTAAGAAACTTTAGCTTTTTCCCTTCGTTGAAAGCCAGGCACGTTTTACCGTCCAGCTTGCACTCGTATATCTCGTCCTTGCTGAAGAGAAGGCGTCGTGGGCAAGAGTGGTTACTATGGGCTTAGTCCCCGAAGGTTGAAAGCGTTTCTTTGCTTTTTATCTTGTCTTAATTGGTAGGTGGTCTATCAATTTCCCCATTATGCAGTTTTTCTTGTCGGGCTATCTGGTCAATGGTCCGTCCGGTGAGTACAGACTTTGGTTCGGTGCTTACTGGATTACGCCTGGCGTCGGCCTCCGGGTCGTCCATCTTGATCAGAAGCCAGCGGCTGTCCTTTTCCTTCCCCGTCCTGATCAAAGCATGCCCGCCCCTGATCTTTTTGCCCTTCAACCAGATTTCTACCTTTCCTTCCTTTATCGATGTCCCCATGGAGGCGTCGTCGTCCTCCTTCTCCGCCCTGAGGTTGCGGTAGGTTCCGATGTCCCATACCAGAACCGTACCTGCACCATATTCCCCTTCCGGGATTATGCCCTCGAAGTCGGCATAGTCCAAAGGATGATCCTCGGTGAGAATCGCCAACCTTTTGTCCTTTGTCTTGGTGGAGGGGCCTTTGGGAATAGCCCACGACTTCAAAACCCCGTCGACCTCCAGGCGGAAATCATAGTGCAGCCTGCTGGCATCATGTTTCTGTATGACAAATAAAGGTCTTTTGCTTTTTTTCTTTCGTCTGCCTGAAGGTTCAATCGTCTTGCGGAAATCTCTCTTCTTCTGATATTCTTCTAACGGATCTTTTTTTGCCATTTAGACTCCTGAATACTTCTCTCATCTCAGTTTAAGTTATATTCGACCTACGTCAATATTGGTAATATCCATATCACTTGCGAACTTTTAATACGCATTTATCAATATCTGAGCGCACGTCGGCTTATGAATCAACCGGGGAAGATTTCTAAATAGACTGCAGGTAGGTATTGAGGTTGGTCTCGCTGTTGGTGATCTCCAGTTTTCTTCTGATGAGCTCCCGGTACTTGTGCACCGTGGCCAGGGCTAAGTTCAAAGCTTCAGCTATCTCTTTAGAGGTCATGCCATTTTTTATCAGACGGCAGATCTCCAGCTCTCTGGGCGAGAGCTTGGTATACTTGCTTTTGATGGTCTCCACAAAGGGTGAAACGATCTCCTTTAAATCCCTTTCCAGCATCTCGAAACTCTTGGCCTGGGTGGGTGGAGACAGCTCCTTTAATCTGAGCACCGTCGGTATGATGGCCTGTTCCACATTAGAGGTGATCTGCTTTTTGATGGCGTTCTTTTCCGCATCGATCTGATTTAAAATCTCCCGCAATGCAATGTTCTTGTTCTCCAGCGCTTCCCGTTCGATCTTTAGCTGCTCGGTGGCCTGCTTGATCTCTTCCTCGTTTTCCTTGCGTCTGGTGATGTCGGAGAGGAAGTTGAGGCTGGCGGGCTTGCCTTCCCATTGAATGGTCACCCCGATGTTTTCCAACCATCTGATGATGCCGTCTTTGCCCAGAATGCGGAATTCGTAAGTGTGGGGATTGGTTTTGCTTCTGAGCCTTTTCTTCTGCTGCTTGGCAAATTGGTCTTTGTCCTCGGCATGGACGAAATCGATGAAAGGTTTGGAGGTCAATTGCTTCTGTGAGTATCCAGATATTTCCGTCATTTTGGGATTGACGTATCTGAGCATACCCTCCTGCATCACGGTTATGGCTTCACCGGCGTTCTCCACCACCAACCGATACTTCTCCTCCGACTCCTTCAGTGCTTTCTCTGCGAACCTCCGATCCCTTCTTACCTGGGCTTCTTTCAGCTCTCTTTTTATCGCCGGCACCAACCGTCCCAGCCGGTCCTTCATTATATAATCATGGGCTCCGGCCTTCATGGCTTCCACTGCGGTATCTTCCCCGATTTTACCGGATACCACGATGAAGGGGACGTCCAGCCCGCTTTTCTTGAATATTTCCAGTGCCTTGGATCCACTGAACTTAGGCATGACGTAGTCGGAGATGACCACGTCCCATTCCTTCTGATTCAGCTGGGAACTCATGGTTTTGGGTGTGTCCACCCGGGTAGATTCTGGATGGTAGCCACCGCGTTTAAGCTCCAGCTCCAGCAGGGCGGCATCGTCCTCGGAATCCTCAACTATCAGGACTTTCAGCGGTATGCTCATCTGGTATCCTCACAGCTTCGGTGGGGAGCTCGTTCAGTATCAACCAATACAGCACCTATTGCTGGACAACCTTGAAGAATTTTTCGCTGTCCACTGGTTTGATCACATAGGAGTTGGCGTTCAGCTTATAGCTTCGCATAATTCCAAGTTCGCTCTCAGAAGAGGTAAAAACAACAATGGGAAGAATTTTTGTTCGCTCATTTGATCGGATACGTTTGAGCAACTCCAGCCCATCCATCCCGGAAGTCTCATATCCAAAAGTATGAGCCCCGGCATCCGGGTTTCGTCC
>JBHLQZ010000314.1:0-2559 GCA_048883065.1 Candidatus Thorarchaeota archaeon
TCAGAGAACAGGAAATGTTCCTCTTGTGGTGCAAATAAAATCAGCCCATACTGGACTTTCCAAAAGAGTGCTTATTGCTCCTTTAGATGTTATGCAAAAAGTAATGCACGTCTTCTCCTGTTCTTATCAATATTTTTTGGGATACTATTTGTGGGATCTATGACAGGATTAATACTTGCAGGTGTATCCCCAGCAGTTCATACGCCATTTATAATTGGTCTAATATTTGGACCAATTCCTGGAATTGTGATTTCTATTCTAGGTTTTATCTACAGAAAGGAAGAGAAGATAAATAATAATTCTGACATGACAAATCAATAAAAACGAAATGGAAGAATATTTCTTTATTTATTGTTTTTCTAAACATTCTCCTTTGATAAAAAATTAAATAATTTGACGCAATTATTTTTATAATACTTCATAAAATAATTTTTATTATGAGAATCAAACTTGTAACTGATGCTTCATCTCTTCTTCCTCTCAAATTAATGAAAGAAGAAAATATTGGTTTTTTGGAATCGCTTTTAGTTATAGAAGGTAAAGAATATAGAGAATTAACAGAGCTAGACAGAACAGAATTCATTGAAAGTCTCCATGACAAAGATCCTTATCCTACATCTAGTCAAGTTCTTCCTCAAGATGCCGTAGAAGTTTTTAATCAAGCAGTAGCTGAAGGATATGATGAAGTTCTTTACTTGGGACTTACTCCCGTTATTTCTAGCCAAATGAATGTAGTAAGATTAGCTGCTAGGCCTTTTGAAAAGAAAATAAAGATAACTCATTACCCTACAGAACTAGCTGTTGGTCCACAAGGAGCGATGGTCTATAACGCGCTAAAATTACTGAAAAAAGATAAATCTGTAGAAGAAATCACTTCATACTGTGATGGTATTAAACACGATATTTATTCAATTGGTGTAACAATCGATGTAGAATCTCTCTTCAAATCTGGCAAAGTGAAAAGAGGTTCAGCTAAGGGGATATTAGTATCTTTACTCAAGATGAAACCTATAGCTCATTTTACTATAGAAGAAGGTATGATTGGTATTGGTGCTGGATTAAGTTACAAAAGTGCAATTCAGAAAATGATTATAGAAATAAAGAAAAGAACAAATCCAAAGCTAACATATGATCTTTTCATGTGTGATGCACTAAATCCTGATTTAGTAAAAGATTATGAAAAAGAAATTAAGAAAGTTATTAAAATTAATGAAACACACTACTGGGAGATGTCTCCTGTTATGGCATTATCTTCTGGAAAAGGAGCGGTAATGGCAACTCTATGTCCTGCTCTCAAAGAATAAAAAGAACTGATAGAGAAAGCATCGTAATATAAAATTCTAGAAAAGTTGTTTCTTTGGATTTAGCTAGGTTTATTAATCGTTCTAGCTAAAAATCTATATGCGATTAAGTAATACCATTGGAATTCTAATCGGTAGTCTTATTATTATTGGTGGAATAACTGGAGCTATTGTTTACTTTGTTTGGGAAGGAGGAAGTAATTATGTTGATTATGGAACTTTAAGTGACAATGAAACTTATCCTAGTGGAGTTTTAAATCCTAATATCTATATTAATTGCGATGCAACAACTGCAAGTATAAATGTTGTTTCTGATACAATGCCAACTGGAAATATAATAGAGATTGATAATCTTGTACGTGGACCAAAAAAACTAGAAGATGATTATCCTGAAAAAGCTGATTATTGGACAATAAGTAATGATGAAGATGGAAATTATACCTTAGAATTTATTAAAGCAGATCCAACTCGAACTATTTACCGTTTTTCTCATGAAATTGAAATTAGAGTAGATTATAGAGCAAAACTCATCTTAGATATGAGCTCTACAACAGGAGCTCTATATATTGACACGTTAAAGCCTGATGTTGAAATTGAAATCGTAAACCTCCATGTTACAACTGGAGATATCGGATTGGATTTAGCAGAGGATAATGTTGTCACAGGAGATTTATTGATATCAGCAACTACTGGAGACATTTATCTTGGTTTTGAAGAAGGCATTATTTTAGATGTTGACACATTCCAAATTACTGTAACGACTGGAGAAGTAGTTTTTGATTTTTATGAATTAACTTTTACTTCTAATCTTGACATTGGAATTGCTGTAACTACAGGTGATTTTAGTTTATTCTGGGAACAGATTAGTATAATGACTAACCATACCTTTGATATTGTTGTTACAACAGGTGATGTTGATCTTCAACTGGATCTAGACACAAATATTGGTACTATTTTCACTACTTCTATAGTAACTGGAAGCACTGATGTCCCCTCAGACACTATAAGTCAAGGTGGAATGGGTCAATTAACATTCGATATAACAGTTACAACAGGAAGTATTTCAGCAAATAGAACATAAAAGTTTAGTATAAGTTCAATAACAAAAAGATAATGAGCTCAATACCTGATTGGGAAGATCCACAAATAATAGGGAGGAACAAGGAGAAAGGGCATGTTAGAACTATACCTTTCCCTGATGAACAATCAGCTTTGAAAGGCGGTCAATCTCCCTATTACCGTTCCCTAAATGGTAAAT
>JBHLQZ010000315.1:0-2555 GCA_048883065.1 Candidatus Thorarchaeota archaeon
CTTCATAATCCACATCATTGAAGATTTAGAAAATTCTGCAAATACAATTGAAGATGCAGTAGATGTCATGAAAATTCTCGGACTTAAACACCAAGTTAGCCCTATAATTATTTAATCCCGATAAACTAAAAAAGGTTTTTTTAGATTGTCTTATAATGAAAAAAATTGACTTTCTTCTAATTTTTACTCTCACTTTATCTCTTCTTTCTGTAACCTCAGTTTATGTTTATTCAGATTCTAGTTTGAAAAATCAGTTATATCTTAACTCTGGTGGAATTATAAACACAAATTTAACAGTACATCTGAAATTCATAGGTTTTGATAGTAACTATGTAAATCAAGAAGAAATAGAACTTATGCTTCCTGATGAATATACCAGAGGATATGAAGAAATAGGAACATCAATTTTCACTTTCAATTATGATTTTACTTTTTTAGATAATACTATAAAGAATCAACTAGAAGAGTATATTAGAGGTGTTGGTACTAATGGTTCTGGAGTTGGTTGTTCACTTAATAAAACTCGTTTGCTAGAAAATAAAATAACAGGAGATAAAACAGGAGTTTTTATTCCAGAAGATGGATTAATTGCAGATGCTGAAACAGTAGAAACTTACTTCAAAACAAACCTATATTCAGAAGATTCATTGAATCCAGGTTATACATTATTTCTTCTAAATCTTTCAACTTTAGATAATGCTGATCATAGCTTAGAACATTGGTACAGTGTTAAGAAAATTGGTTATGATAATAATAAGTCAAATAGTTATTGGTATTCAGATTATAACAATATACCAGATAGAACCACATTAGGATGGGGAGGTTCTGAAAGATTCTGTTTTCTAGATTTGTCTGCTAGATCATGGTATTTTGATTGGATTATTAATGCATGGGATTTCTATCTAGGAGATTTTCTATATTATTACTATCCAGATTTGGACAGTTTCACACAAATTCATAATCCATATACTTCTGCGGGTAACACTAAACTATCACAATATCTATCTGAATGGATATATTCCTATGTAGGAAATCTTTTTTCTGCTTATTATGCAGAAGATCCGATTGTAGAATCATATTCATTACAAATTTTAATTTTTGATAATATGACAAATAATGGATATACACGTAATGAGATTGAATGGATTATTTCAGAACAAAGAATTCAAAATCAATTATCAGAAGATTTCCCTTGGATTGAATGGGATATAGAAATACAAAAAACAACGCTTACTGATTATCCAATTCTTTTTAATTACATAGCGGATAATGGAGTTGTTTATCTAAATATAAAATTTGTAGAGATTTATCCAGAATTTTATGATATCTTGGAATCTCAACTAGGGATTCATTTTGATTTAGATAAATCTGATGGAGTTCTTCCATGTTATTTCTTCTTGAACTATAATGTCTCTTTCACATGGCAAGGTATAGCATTTGCTGGTTTAGGTGGTATGGGATGGGAAATACTCTCAGGGAATCCCAATACTATTTTTGAAGAAGGTGATCCTGCTAAACCTAGAAGAGGATATTCTGCAGTTATGATACATGAATTAGGACATTCTCTTGGTTTTCCACACCCTCATGGATCAACATATGGATGGGGATCTTCATTCTTCAAAGATACAATGAACTATTTTTCAATAGGAGAAGAAGCTTTCAGTACATTTTATCAAGATGGAATAGCAAGAGCTTATGCAAATTATTATTTTTATTGTTATCTAGATTATAGAGAAACCACTTTAACTTTATTAAATACAACAAAACATCCTCCTGAGTATGATGATGAAGCAGAAGAAATAAATGTACTTCTTGAAGAGTATCAAACTGAATATAAAAGAATGAATTATATAGCATCTATTGCATTAGCAAAAGATGCCTTAGATAGATCAATTGAACTCATTAATATTTTAACAAATATGCCTACAAAGAAAACTAGTTTCTTCTATCTATCATTTCCTGCAATATTTATTTTTACAATTTTCAGAAAAAAGAGAAAAAAGAATTCCTTATGATTTTTCTATTTTATTTCAGTTATTTTAATACTAATAGTATAATAGAAAAAAAAGAAGAAAAACTTGGATTAAATCTATTTTTCTTCTACTCTTCTATTTCAAATGGTGATGATTCAAAAATAGATTCTACTAGAGGATGAAATTCTTCTTCTTTAATAACTTCTAATTTCATTTTAACTTTAATCTTGCTTATTGATTCCTTAAGAAATTTCCTGACTTGTAGTCTACTCTCAAAAGTCTCATTGTCAGCTACTAAAACTGCCATCACATTATCTTGTTTTTCGATTATCACTGCTTTTCCTTCATGATTGATACTTCTCAATGTCTCAGTTCCTTTTCCAAGAACTTCAGCAGAGAAATTTATTATTGCTGAAATTAAACCAGAAACTAGTAAATCATCCATAACTTCTTTCTTTGAGAATTTGTAAGAGTATAATGGCAATCCGCTTTCATCAATTACAAGGAGTAAATAGAGTATTATTGGGATTTTTTTATGAGATCCGAAAGAAAAGGTCATTATTTTGTTGAAAAGTCCTTTAG
>JBHLQZ010000316.1:0-2541 GCA_048883065.1 Candidatus Thorarchaeota archaeon
TATGCCACTTCTTTTGCTGCAAGTGTTCGAGTAGCCATCTTTGAAGTTGATACGATTGCACCTTTTGAAGCTTCAGCATATCCAAAAACAGGTTTATTATCAACTGCTAAAGGATCTTCTATTAGCCATAGAAAATAAGTTATCCCATCATTTATTACGTTGTTTAAAAGCATTTTAGAATCGAATGCTTTAACATCCACATCCCAAGCATTTTGCCTTGGAATACGTACTCCTACTGATCTGAAATGTATGTCAAAAACATCTTTTAGCATCCTTTCAACATGTTCTGACACTTCATCACTGACTTTTTCACAGTAGTAAATCTTGTATTCTCTAGGCAAGTGAATCTAAGCTAATTTCTTTCTATAATCACTAATATCTTTTATGTTATTATACAAAGTATCTAGCAAAAATTCTTAAACAACTTAATATTATTTTCGAAAATATCTTGAACTAGAAATAATTTTTTCGTTTTTCCCCATTTTGATAGTAACTTCGAGTTTATTTTCCTCTTCAATTTTTTTAATCTCTCTGATTATTTTCATGTTTGGTGGAAGATTAAAACCAAAGTCAAAAATACTCCTTATTAGGAAGAAATTTTTCTCCTCTGGTTTGGAAATAAGACTTTTTTCAATATATCCTTCTTCATTGATAATAATGTTATTCAATTTCTCATTAATCTTATCAAAAAAGAAATATCCAATTTCTATTATCTTAGAAGATTTTTCATGAATGATTGATTGCTCATATTTTATGATTTCAGAACCATATAAACCAAAGGAAATTGAAGATTCGAATTTTCCATCTTCGTTTTCTATTTCCCCTTCCCATTTTCCTAACAACCAATCAAATTCCTTTATGGGATTTTCAAAGTTCATTATTGATGTTCTATTGAATTAGGTTTAAAAACTCTAGCCTTGATTTAATATTAACTCTAGTGATTCCTCATGATAGATTTAGAAAAAGGAATATTCTTTGAATGGAAAATTAATAGATCTTTACTTGAAGAAGCTTTAACTCATCCTAATTATAATAACATATATCCTAATAAAGAAAATTTTGAGAGATTAGAGTTTCTAGGGGACGCAATATTAGATGTTTTAACTGCTGAATGGCTTTATCAGAATATCCAAGAAGATGTAGGTGTACTATCAAAACTTCGTTCACTTGTGGTTCAAACAGATTCATTATCTGAAATTGGAAATTCATTGAATCTTCAAGATCATATGATGAAAGAACCAAAATATGAAGTTACACAAACAGATATTGAAGATTGCTTAGAAGCTATTTCAGGTGCTCTATATTTATCAAACGACATTGAAACAACAAGAGATTTCTTCAATAAACTTTTTTCAAAAAAACTGCAATCATTTAAAGAGAAATTAAAAAACAAAGAAGAAAGAAGGCAACTGTTAAAAAAAGCTGTATGTGAAGATAATCCAAAAAACAAGTTACAAGAATTCTGTCAGAAAAGAAGACTAGATTTACCAAGCTATAAAGTAATAGGAAGAGAAGGATTTGATCATGATCCAATCTATCATGTTGAATGTACACTTCAATATAAAAACAAAACATATACTAGTATAGGAAAGGGAAAAAGAGTAAAAATTGCCGAATATGACGCTGCAGAAGACATTTTAGAGCAATTAGAAGAATCAAAATAAGCTTTTTGTTTACTTATTTCTCACAAGGTTTAAGTAATGTTTTATACAACTATTATTGATGAATGATACTAGCTTTGATTTTGAGAAAGCTATAGATTTTGTTAGAAAAAAAACAAAAGACGTAGAGAAATATAAGCTTCATTTTATCCTTGATGAAAAGGAAGAAGCTAAATCGATGCTAAAAGAACAATTACAGATGCAAAATGAAGACGGAGGTATTCCTTATAGATTCCAGCAAGGTGCAATAAGTACTATCGGATCAACTATAATGTTTTTCAAAGATCTACTTCTTCTTAACTTACATGAACTTATTAGTGAGGAATTAGATAAAGCAGTTGAATTTTTAATTGGACAGCAAAAAGAAGATGGTTTTTTTGAAGAACCTCCAGAAATAAACAAATTGGAGTGCGCTATGTGGGAGAGTACAGGCTTTGAATCTAATCAAATTTACTGTACAGCAATTACTATAAACTTCCTGCTTGGTTCAAAGAAATCTCAAGCGGATGATTCAATTAATAAAGGGATGGATTTTCTACTAAAAAAATGGGACGATGAAAAAGGATTCAGGAGTTATCCTCACGCTTTATGGAATAGTATTCCAGTATTCATAAGTAAGAAAAGCAAGGTTGATCCCATTTCACTAAGAGGAAGAGAATTATTAAATACTCTCCAACTACAAAATTATCCCTCATCATCACTTGTGTGGATGATTGAAAGCTTCATACACTCAGGATTAGAACAACATAATCTAGTAGAAAAATTATTAAAAATAATATTAACAAGGCAAATGGGAGATGGAAGATGGACTTCAGAAGATGGAGAAGAATTTGATCCTTTAACTACTTTGTCTGTTCTTGTTGTTCTAAAAAGATTAGGC
>JBHLQZ010000317.1:0-2505 GCA_048883065.1 Candidatus Thorarchaeota archaeon
ATTCAATAATTGTGACTTTAGATAAAATGAATTATGATCAATGTATTGCTATCATTTCATTAATAATAAAGAAAAGGGCATTTGGTCTTTTGCTAGATGTGGACAAATTTGTGGGCTCTAAGATAGAGATAGCTTCAGGAGCAGCTTTAGATTTTACAATAACTCTTACAGATCCTAATAATGAGACTGTTCCTAATGCTCCTGTGATTGGAGCAACTGTGTATTTAACTATACAAAACAGAAATATTACATTCACAGATAATGGTGATGGTACTTATTCAATTACACCGACAGTAATAGGTAATGCATTCTTTATGCCCCAAACGTTTACAGCTACCCTTAATATTGAAAAGCAATACTTTTCTACAGCCTCAGAGAGTATAACTGTTGTTGTTAAAATGCATGAAACATTTGGCTTTCCAACGTTCTATTTGTTGATGATTGTAGGTGCTGTTGTAGCAGTGGTAGGCAGTTTGGTTGCTTATCGTGTTATCCAGAGATCTAGAATCCCTACATTCGTCAAAAAGGCGAGAGCAATGAAAAAAGATATTAAAGGTAAGAAATTAATTTCAGAATCATTGTTGTATCCCTCAAAGGACGAATTTCTTGTAAAGAAATTAAGAGACAAATGGGAAGTGATCGGCTTATCCCTTGATGATATAATGGGAGTACAGAAGAAAAAGAAGTCTTCTGAAGTTAGTGAAGAGTTTAAAGAATTCAGCGGAGGTGTTGAATAATGCCAGTTGGACTCGCAGTAATGAGATGGGATGAAAGAGTAGGAACCGAGATTCTTGCAAAATATCCCGAAGAAATAAATGTTTCTGACAAAACATTAATGCAAGTTTATAGTACTCATGAATATAGTGGTGAATCGGGAATGATCAGTCTAATGATTGGATCTTTGAATATAGCCTCATATTATACTGGACCTGATAAAGGATTTTACATTCTTCTTCTTTTAAGTCTCGATGATGACCCAGACGCTTATGAAGGAGGGTTAATTGACATATCTCGTATTATCTTACAAAATTTAGCAGATGATGGTTATATACCAATGATCCCAGATCTTTTCAGAAGATTATCTGTTTATCCTACACTGAATAATGAACAACGACTTGCTATCACATACCAAGATGAAATTAAACGGCTAATAATTAATCGCTTAAGAGACGAAGGTGTAGTTTCCAAATCAGAATTGATGGTATGGCTTAAAGATCAATATAAACAAGGTTTTGTTGATTTAGAAGGTGTTTTGTTGGAGCTTGTCAAACGGGAAATCGTGAAAGAAACATCAGTAAAGGGTATGCCTTCAGAACTCATTTTCTTGATACAAGATATTATAGGTTTGAGAGTACCTCCTGTTAAATTATTGGAAGATCCGGTTAACTGGGGTTTACCTTCTCAACTTACAGAAGATTACAAAATAGAAGTTAAAAAATTCTTTCAGAATTATCGTCCAACAGAAGGAGATAATCTTAGAGTCATTGATATTCTCATCAATCCTCAAGTCTATGAAACACTGAGGCTACTAAGAACAGCAATAGTTACAAAGAATGAGCTTGAAAAATTAAGGAAGAAAGGTGTTGATGATCTTGATGATGTATTGAAGATTCTATGGGATACTCAAATGATTCAAGTTTTCCAAGATGAAAGAAACAATGAATATTATGCACTTCTCTCAGATTTCTATCTCAAGTTAAGTTTTCCTAAGTATCTTTTAAACATTATTAAAAAAGTATATGATCAGAAATCAAAAGCAAGTCAAGTCTTAATTGAATATCTAACAGTATTAGAAAACTCCTATACTGATATTAAAGCAGCTATCAAAGCTAAAGCAAAAACCAAAGGTTGAATTAATTTTTATTTTTTTTCTTTTACTTTTTTTTCCCAATACTAAGATTTTTGAATTCTGAAAAATAATTTTTCATAATATACATCATATTTTTAAAAAGAGAAGTGATTAGAATGGAAGGAGAATTTCCATCTTGTGAGCAGTATTATGAAGTACCTGAAGCTATAGGTTTAGATGGTATCGATTTAGAAAAATATATCATTGCTAGTTTTATTATTAAACGCCCAAAAGGTATGAATGTAAACTATTTATCTCGTTTTGCTGCTATTGAACAATCTACTGGAACGTGGGTAAGAGTTCCAGCAGAAACTGCTGAAGTAAGAAAATATCATGTAGCACGGGTACTTGGAGTGTACGAACTTCCACATTGGGAGTATGTTGTGCCTAAAGATGTTAAAGAGCGAATTTATTTCGCTCAGATCGCTTTTCCTGTCGAGAATGTTAAGAATATGGGTATACCAATGCTTCTCAGTACAGTAATAGGTAACATTAGTATAACCCATGGACTGAAATTAGTAGATCTCGCATTCCCCAAAGCATGGTTAGAAGATTTTAAAGGTCCTAAATTTGGTATTGATGGAATTAGAAAGCTTATGAAAATCCCTAAACGCCCCCTGTTAAACAACATGGTTAAGCCTTGTACAGGACACACA
>JBHLQZ010000318.1:0-2504 GCA_048883065.1 Candidatus Thorarchaeota archaeon
TTCTCTACGAGCATGATAAAATACTTGGCGTAGCTGAAACATGTGGATTCAGGACTCCAAAACTCGAAGAAGTGTTGTTGCAGCTTCTTTTGATAACAATCCTAAAGAATTACCGTTAAGATAAATTGAATCTCTTGGAATAAAAAAATGATCTCTTAAGTAGTTTAGTGGGTCATCTGCATCTAATTTTTTAGCATGATCTATACTGAACTCATAAGAATTGCTCATAATCTTCATTATAAACTAGAGTTTAGTAATAAATATTTTATGGAATAATTAAATTAAAGGACACTTTTAAGATATTCCCAAGTATAACCTGCTTCTTTCTCCACTATATCTTCAGGAGTACCTGTTACGACGACATATCCTCCTTTCTTACCTCCTTCAGGACCTAAATCAATTACTGAATCAGCTATTTTCACTAAATCCATATTATGATCTATGAAAACAATAGTATTTCCTTCATTAGCTAATTTCTGAAGAATGATTATCAGTTTCTCGATATCATAATAGTGTAATCCTTGAGAAGGCTCATCAATCAAATAGATGTTTTTACCTAATCCTTTCTTAGCAAGTTCTCTGGTGATTTTCAGTCTCTCTGCTTCTCCACCAGAAATTGTAGTTGTAGGTTGTCCCATTCTTAAGTATCCTAAACCTACATCATTCGCAATCTTAAGTGGAAAATAGATTTTTTCTATGTCTTTGAATAACTCACAAGCTTCTGAAATCGTTAAATCAAGAATGTCAGAAATTGTCTTTTGTTTATATCTTGGCACTAGGATTTTTTTCTTATATTTCTTACCTTTGCAAACAGGACACTGAAGCCATACATCAGATAAGAAAAGAAGCTCTATACGTTTCATACCTAAACCATAACATTCATGACATTGACCTTTATAGGTATTGTAACTAAAATGTCCTGGATCAAATCCGCTTGCTTTTGATTCTGGAAGCAATGAATAGAATTTTCTTATCTCATCAAAAACACCAAGATATGTAGCTGGATTAGAACGTATAGATTTACTTAGAGTTGATTGATCTACAACAATAATTTTAGACAACTCTTCATATCCAGAAATTGACTTATGTTTTCCAACCTCTATTTTTCTTCCCAGAAGAGTTCTTTCAAGCCCTTTTTGTAAAATTTCAATAACCAAGGAAGATTTACCGGCACCAGAGACTCCAGTTACAGCTGTAATTGTCCCCAACCCGAATTTAACATCTATATTCTTGAGATTATTTTCAGCTGCTTCCCTTATAAGAATATGATTTTCAGCTTTTCTTCTGATTTCTGGAGTTAAGATTCTATATTCTTTAGAAAGATATTTTGCAGTTAGAGCTTCACCTTTTTCTAAAATTTCAGAAGTAAGTCCTTCTGAGATTATCTCTCCTCCTTTATCTCCACCCATTGGACCAAGTTCAATCATGTATTGAGATTCTTTAATTATAGCTTCATCATGTTCTACAACTATAACATGATTACCATTATCTCTTAATTTCTTAAGTGTGTTTAATAATCTATTAATATCCTTTGGATGAAGTCCAATTGTTGGCTCATCGAGCAAGTATGTAACTCCTACAAGTCCTGAACCTACTTGAGATGCTAAACGTATTCTTTGCGCTTCTCCATTTGATAATGTGCTAGCCCTTCTATTTAATGTTAAATAACTTAAACCTACATCTACTAAATATTGTGCTCTTTTCTTTAGTTCTAAAATTATTCTTTCTGATATTTTCTTATCACGTTTTGATAATTTCATATTTTCAAGGAAGTTCAGAAATTCATCTACAGCTGATGTAGCTAAATCATTTATAGATTTGTCACCTACTGTGATTGCAAGTATTTCTGGTTTCAGTTTCTTTCCATTGCAATCTGGGCATTTATATTCTGTGTAATATTTATTATATCTCTCTTTATATTCAGTAGAATAACGTGATTCTGAAGGCTCAGCTAGCCATTTTTCCCATCTTGGAATTAATCCTTCCCACACAGCTGTTTTTGTGAATTCAGATGATGATTTTTCTCTTTCTCTCTGATATTTGAGCTTAACAATTTCTCCTTTTGATCCATAAAATAGCGCATCTAATTGTTGAGGAGTTAAATCTTTCATTGGAGTATCTAAAGTAAAACCAAAATAATCAGCAATGGATTGAAGCATACTTCGTCTCCAAGAACTAGAATGAGAAAGTCTTTGCACTGTATATGGACCAATAGCTCCTTGCAAGATTGATTTATCCCAGTTTGTAACAATTTTGCGAACATCAAGTTTTCTGATAGTTCCTAAACCTGTACAAGAAGAACAAGACCCAGAATAATGATTGAAACTAAATAAACGTGGATGCATCTCTTCTGGAGCTTCATAATCATGATTTATACACTCAGGATAGATAGAATAAGTATTCCTTTCGCCATTTTTGTATACTTCTACTCTCCCCTTACCCAATTTTACAGCTGCTTCAATAGCTTCTACTAATCTTGACAAACCTTTCTCCTTGATATTGAT